>NZ_JBHTTQ010000032.1:0-70397 GCF_042794475.1 Streptomyces sp. NPDC056527 | reverse complement strand
GCCGGGCGGCGCGCGAGGCGGGCCGTCTCAGGAGCATCCCCGGGGCCCTGTCACAGGAGTGGTCCGACGGCGGACCGTCCGCGGGGCACTGCCGTCAGATGATGCCCTGGGCCGTCATGGCCTGAGCCACCCTCAGGAACCCGGCCACATTGGCGCCGAGCACATAGTCCTCGGAGTTGCCGCCGTACGCCTCGGCGGTGGCGCGGCACTGGGTGTGGACGTCGCGCATGACGATCGCGAGCCGGGACTCGGTCTGCTCGAAGGTCCAGCTGTCGCGGGCAGCGTTCTGCTGCATCTCGAGCGCCGAGGTGGCCACGCCGCCCGCGTTGGCGGCCTTCCCCGGGCCGAAGAGGATCCCGGCCTCGCGGAACACCTTCACCGCCTCGGGGGTACAGGGCATGTTCGCGCCCTCCGCCACGGCGAGCACCCCGTTCTTGGCCAGGGCCACGGCGTCGTCGCGGCCCAGCTCGTTCTGGGTCGCGCAGGGCAGGGCGATGTCGCACGGGACGTCGTAGACCGTGCCGCGGGCCGAGAACCGCGCGGTCGGCTTCGCCTCCGCGTAGGCGGAGATCCGCGCGCGGCGCACCTCCTTGACGTCCTTCAGCAGCTCCAGGTCGATGCCCTCCTCGTCGACGAGGTATCCGGAGGAGTCGCTGCAGGCCACCACCCGGCCGCCCAGGGCCTGCACCTTCTCCGCCGCGTACACGGCCACGTTCCCTGATCCGGAGACCACCACCCGGCGCCCTTCGAAGCCGTGGCCGCGCGTGGCGAGCATCTCCTGGGCGAAGTACACCGCCCCGTAGCCGGTGGCCTCGGTACGGACGTGAGAGCCGCCCCAGCCGACCGGCTTGCCGGTGAGGACACCGGACTCGTAGCGGTTGGTGATCCGCTTGTACTGGCCGAAGAGGTAGCCGATCTCCCGCCCGCCCACCCCGATGTCCCCGGCGGGAACGTCGGTGTGCTCGCCCAGGTGGCGGTGGAGCTCGGTCATGAAGGACTGGCAGAAGCGCATGATCTCGGCGTCCGAGCGGCCCTTGGGGTCGAAGTCCGAGCCGCCCTTGCCGCCGCCGATCGCCATCCCGGTCAGCGCGTTCTTGAAGATCTGCTCGAAACCGAGGAACTTCACGATGCCGAGGTTGACGCTCGGGTGGAACCGCAGCCCTCCCTTGTACGGCCCGAGAGCGCTGTTGAACTCCACCCGGAAGCCTCGGTTCACGTGCACGGCGCCCTGGTCGTCGACCCAGGGAACCCGGAAGATGAGCTGCCGCTCGGGCTCGCAGAGCCTCTCCAGGATCCCGGTGTCGACGTACTCGGGGTGCCGCTCGATCGCCGGTGCAAGGGATTCGAGGACCTCGGCCGCCGCCTGGTGGAACTCCGCCTCGCCGGGGTTGCGCCGGCAGACTTCCGTGTAGACGGCTTCCATATGTGCGCTGACGTTCATGCCTGTGTCTCGCTTTCTCCGAAAGTTCCGTTGCCCGGGGGCGACGTCACACAGTTCTCGTCGGACCTTAGCCCGCGCGGGTGTTGGGACGATCCGCGATCCGATGGACGGCCCGGGCGACGCGCGGTGCCGGAGCCCTGGGGCGCCTGGGCCCTGCCGGGTCGGCCACCTTCCGGGGGCGCCGGCCGGGGCCCGGGGATAGCGTGGAAGTACAGCAACCATCAGGTGACGCCATGCCCGAAAAGACCTACGACGCCATCGTGGTCGGAGCGCGCTGCGCCGGGGCACCGACCGCGATGCTGCTGGCACGACGGGGCCACCGGGTCCTCCTGCTGGACCGGGCCCATTTCCCGAGCGACACCGTCTCCACGCACCTGATCCATCCGCCGGGCCTGGCGGCGCTGGACCGCTGGGGCCTGCTGAGCCGGGTGACGGCCGGCGATCTGCCGATGATCACCACGTACTCCTTCGACCTCGGGCCGCTCACCCTGGCCGGTTCCCCGGCCGGGTACGGGTTCCCGGGCTCGTACGCGCCGCGCCGCACGGTCCTGGACAAGATCCTCGTGGATGCCGCCGCGGAGGCGGGCGCCGAGGTACGCGAGGGGTTCTCCGTCGAGGAGCTGGTGAACGGGGGCGGGAGCGCGGGCGATGCCGTGACCGGGATCCGGGGACGTGAGCACGACAGCCCCCAGGTGACGGAGCATGCCCGGTTGGTGATCGGCGCGGACGGCGCCCACTCGTTCGTCGCGCGGAGCGTCGAAGCCGCCTCCTACGCCGAGAAACCGAAGCTGCAGGCCAGCTACTACACCTACTGGTCAGGGCTCGGCTTCGACCGGTTCGAGGCGTTCCTGCGGCCCGACCGAGGGTTCGCGGGCTGGCCCACCAACGACGGCCTGACCCTGCTCATCTGCAGCTGGCCCATGCGCGAGTTCGAGGCGAACCGCACCGACTCCGAGGGCGAGTACCTGGCCACCGTCGCCCTGGCGCCCGACCTGGCCGAACGGCTCGCGTCGGCCACCCGAGCGGAACGCTTCGTCGGGACCGCCGTCCCGAACTACTTCCGTACCCCGTACGGACCCGGCTGGGCCCTGGTGGGCGACGCCGGATACCTCAAGGACTTCATCACCGCTCAGGGCATCCAGGACGCCTTCCAGGACGCGGAACTGTGTGCCCGTGCCGTCGACGAGACCCTCACCGGGCAGCGCCCCTTCGAGGAGGCCATGCGGGACTACCAGGAGGCCCGCGACGAGCGAGTGCGGGAGATCTACGAGTTCACCGCCGACTTCGCCTGCCTGGATCCGCCGACTCCCGAGATGCGGCGGATGTTCGGCGCCATCGCGCGACAGCAGGAGACCATGGACGGCTTCGCCCGGGTGATCGCCGGGGTGACCCCTCCCTCGGAGTTCTTCTCCGACCCGGCCCTGGCGCCCGCGGCGGGCTGAGCCCTCCCACCGCCCGCGCCGGACCTCGCCCGACACCGGCGGTCAGCGGCACAGCAGCGCCGCGCGCAGATCGAGTTTGTGGTCGAGGCGTGAGAGGTCCCGTCCGGTCAGGGCCTCGATGCGCTGGATCCGGTAGTGGACCGTGTTCACGTGCAGATTGAGGGTCTCGGCCGTCCGTGCCCAGGAGCAGTTGAGACCGAGGAACACCTCCAGGGTCTCCAGGAGGACGCGGTGGGAGGCGCTGGCGCCGTCCAGGAGCGGACCCAGGGTCTTCGTGGTGTACACGGCTTTGACGTCGGCGGGGACCCCGGCCAACAGGGCCTCGACGGTGGACAGTTCCTCCACGCCCGTGACCCGCGTCCGACCCTCGGCTCCGGACCCGGCGGCGGCTGAGGCGTAGCGCGCCTGGTCGAGGGCTCGCCGCAGAGCGTCGGCGTGCGGTACGGGCGCGCTGACGCCGACGCGCGGGGCGGGATCCCCCTGCGGATGGCAGGCGGCCAGCAGGGGCCAGATCTCCGCCAGTCCACCGGTCGTCCCGTCGTCCGCGGTGGCCTCGACGACGCCGATGGCTTCTCCACCGGGGCCCGTGCCCACCGCGAACGCGGACGTGAGGTGGCTCAAGGCCTCGGTGAGCGCGTCGGCCGCGGTCGCGCCGCCGTCCGCTTCGTCCGTCGAGGCGACGAGTACGCGGTACCGCGCGTCCCGGGCCGGAAGGCCACAGGCGCGGAGTGCTCCGTCCATGGCGGAGGCGTCGGGTGCGGGGGTGCCGATCAGACGGACGAGCGCGTCGGCCGCCTCTCGCCGCGCCCGCTGCCGGCGGTCGTGGTGGTCCCGGTACTGGGCCATGACCTCGGCGATCTCGTGCAGGACGCGCGGCGGGGTCTCGGCGGGAGCCGGGAGGTAGAGGTGCCAGGCGTCGTACGGAGTGCCGCCCGTCCCGGCCCGCAGGGTCGTGCCCGTCGTGTCGTGGAGACTGCTCGCGGCCTGGTGGGCCGTCAGTTCGGGGGCGGAGGCGGTCCGTGCGACGGTGCGGCCGCTGCCGGTCAGCAGATGGCAGGGGGGTGTTCCGAGGTGCGCGAAGGCGCGGTCCAGGAGCTCCGCAGCCGTGGGCCCGCGTTCGAGCACGCGGCTCAGGTCATTGCGCACGTTCTCCGGGAGGGCGTGGTGGAGGGTGGGGCGACGGCTGAGGTCGCCCCACTGCCGCAGGTACACGGCCTCGGTCACGGCCCGGAAGGTCGTCCGTGACGGCACCGCGAGCAGCGGGATCCGGTGCGCCTCGCAGGCGGCGACGAGATCGGCGGGGACCGTGCCGTGCGTCTCCTCGCCGGCTAGCAGCGCGGCGGCGCCGGCGGAGCGCAGTGCGGCGACGAACCGGTCGGTCCTGGCGCGGCTGTCCTCCTGGTTCCACCACACGAGCCCGCTCAGGACGATCTCGCCGGGCTGGAGGAAGCGGGTGGGGTCCTCCAGGTCGGTGGCTGTCACTCCACTGATCTCGTGACCGAGAAGGCCCTCGTCGCCCCAGACCAGAGCGAGGCGAAGACTGTCCAACTGGAGGAGGTGTCCGACATGCATGCGCTGCCTCCCTGCGCGGACCAGGTCGATCCGAGTACCTCACATTCACAAGGTGAGAATGTGTTCCTGCATCGTAAATGCTAAGGCGATCCAGGAAAACGCCTCTTGGTTGATCAACCAATCCCCGGCCTGACCGGATGGTGCTTTCCGTGTGCGCAACCAGTCGTTTACGCCCCACCGCGCGGGTTTCACTGGCGGGAAGCAAGTGGCCGAAAGGGCATGGGGAGACATGGATCTGAACACGGTGCTCGACGTACGCGACGCTCGCCGTCGCGAGACCTGGCGACCGGGAGACGCCTGGCTCGGCGGCGGTACCTACCTCTTCTCGGAGCCGCAGCCGCACATCCGCCGGCTGATCGACCTGAGCCGCATGGGCTGGGAGCCGCTCGTCCGGCATGCCGACGGGTCCCTGGAGATCGCGGCCACCTGCACGGTCGCGCGGCTGTACCGGTACGCCCGTACGCTCCCGGCCCCCGCGGCACGCCTCGTCGAGCAGTCGTGCCGCGCGTTTCTCGCCTCGTTCAAGATCTGGAACATGGCGACCGTCGGCGGCAACCTCTGCAACGGTCTGCCGGCCGGGCCGATGATCTCGCTGACGGCGGGCCTCGACGGCGAATGCCTGCTGCTGGGCCAGGGCGGTTCGCCGCGCCGCAGAAAGGTGGCGGACTTCGTCACGGGCGCCGGGCGCAAGGACCTCGCCGAGGGCGAACTGCTGCGGTCGATCACGATTCCGGCCGACGCCCTGAACTGCCGGACGGCGTTCCGACAGGCGTCGCTCTACGGTCTCGGACGCTCCGGAGCGCTGGTCATCGGCACGCTCGACCCACGGGACGGGTCGCTGGCCGTCACCGTCACCGCCGCCACGACCAGGCCCTTCCGCTTCTGGTTCCCGCTCCCCCCGACCGCGGCCGCCCTCCGGGGTTCGATCGACGCGGCCGTCGCCGATCACGAATGGTTCGACGACATCCACGGGCTGCCCGAGTGGCGGCGGCACATGGCCCTTCGCTTCGCGGAGGAGATCCGCCGCGAACTCACCCAGGAGTCCACACGATGAGCTTCCGCGTCCAGGTCAACCAGGAACCCTTCGACACCGAGCCGCGCGCCGGCCAGTGCCTGCGTACGTATCTGCGCGAGCGCGGCTGGTTCGGGGTGAAGAAGGGCTGCGACGCCGGGGACTGCGGCGCCTGCACCGTGCATGTGGACGGTGAGCCCGTGCACAGCTGCGTCTATCCGGCCGTACGAGCCGAGGGCCGGTCGGTCACCACGGTCGAGGGCCTCGCGAAGGAGGGCGGCGAACTCCACCCGGCGCAACAGCGGTTCCTCGACGCCCAGGGCTTCCAGTGCGGCTTCTGCACCGCCGGCTTCCTGATGACCACCGCCGCCCTCCAGGCCGAGGAGGGCACCGAGCACGACGACGGCAAACTCGACGACCTGCCGCGCGCCTTCAAGGGCAACATCTGCCGCTGCACCGGCTACCGCGCGATCGAGGACGCGGTGCGCGGTGCGCAGCACACCGAACGCCCCTGTGCGGGAAAGGCGGTGGGCAGGAGCCTCGGCGCGCCGGCCGGCCCCCAGGTCGTGACCGGCACCGCCCGCTACACCTTCGACGTCGAGGTGCCCGGGCTGCTCCACATGAAGCTGCTGCGCTCCCCGCACCCGCACGCCCGGATCGTCTCCATCGACACCTCCGAGGCCCTCCGGGTCCCGGGCGTGCATGCCGTCCTCACCCACCACGACGCCCCCGGCCGGCTGTACTCCTCCGCCCGTCACGAGCACCCGACCGAGGACCCGGAGGACACCCGCGTCCTGGACGACGTCGTCCGCTTCGTCGGCCAGCGCGTGGCGGCCGTCGTCGCGGACAGCGAGCAGGCGGCCGAGGAGGGCTGCCGCCGCGTGGTCGTCACCTACGAGGAACTGCCGTACGTCATCGACCCGGAGGAGGCCATGCTCCCGGGCGCCCCGGTCATCCACGCGAAAGGCCCGGAGTCTCGGATCGCCCGCCCCGAGAACAACGTGTGCGGCGAGGTGCACGGCACGATCGGGGACATGGAGAAGGGCTGGACGGAGGCGGACGTCGTCCACGAGGAGACCTTCCGGACCCAGCGCGTGCAGCACGCCAGCCTGGAGACCCATGGCAGCGTCGCGTACTTCGAGCCCAAGGAGGACGGCGAGGGCGAGCGCATCACCGTCCGCTCCTCCACCCAGGCGCCGTTCCTGACCCGACGGGCGCTGTGCGCCCTCTACGACCTGAACGAGGACGAGGTCCGCGTCGTCGCGGGCCGCGTGGGCGGCGGGTTCGGCGGCAAGCAGGAGATGCTCACCGAGGACATCGTGGTCCTCGCCGCACTGAAGCTGCGGCGCCCGGTGAAACTCGAGTTCACCCGGGCCGAGCAGTTCTACGGTGCCACCACCCGCCACCCCTTCAAGATCACCATCAAGGTCGGCGCCAAGGCCGACGGCACCCTCACCGCGCTGCGCATCCGTGTGGTCTCCAACACCGGCGCCTACGGCAACCACGGACCGGCCGTCATGTTCCACAGCGTCGGCGAGTCGTTCGCCGTCTACAAGGCGCCGAACAAGGAGGTGGAGGCGTACTCGGTCTACACCAACGGCGTACCGGCGGGCGCCTTCCGCGGCTACGGCCTCGGGCAGGTCCTCTTCGCGCTCGAATCGGTGATGGACGAGCTCGCCGTCCGCCTCGGCATGGACCCGCTCGTCCTGCGCGAGAAGAACGTCATCGGCGCCGGCGGCCCCATGGTGACCCCGATCGGCCACGAGGAGGACCTCTTCATCGCCTCGTACGGGATGAAGCAGTGCATGGACGTCGTCCGCGGGGCGATCGCCGAGGACCGCAGCCACGAGGACGTCCCGAAGGGCTGGCTCACCGGGACGGGTACGGCCGTCGCGATGATCGCGACCGGGCCGCCGGGCGGACACTTCGCCGACGCCCGGGTCAGTCTGCTGCGCGACGGCACGTACGACATCGCGGTGGGCACGGCGGAGTTCGGCAACGGCACGACCACCGTCCACAAGCAGATCACCGCGGGCGCGCTCAACACCACGGTCGACCGGATCGCGGTCCGCCAGTCGGACACGGACGTCGTGCGCCACGACACCGGCGCGTTCGGCTCGGCCGGCACGGTGGTGGCGGGCAAGGCCGTGATGCTGGCGGCCGACTCGCTCGCGGAGCGGCTGCGGACCTTCGCGGCCCGGCACACGGGAGTGGCGCGGCATCTGTGCAGGCTGGAGGCCGAGGCCCTCGACTGCGCGGGCCGGATCGTCAGCCTGAAGGAGCTGTACGAGGCCGCGTACGACAAGGGCAGGCTGGACGAGCTGGCGGCGGACGGTCACTGGGGCGGCTCGCCGCGCTCGGTCGCCTTCAACGCGCAGTGGTTCCGGCTCGCCGTCGACCCGGACACCGGCGAGATGAGGATCCTTCGCAGCGTCCACGCGGCGGACGCGGGCAAGGTCATGAACCCGATGCAGTGCAGGGGCCAGGTCGAGGGCGGCGTCGCCCAGGCGCTCGGGGCGACGCTCTTCGAGACCGTGCGGGTGGACGAGCGCGGCGAGGTGACGACGGCCGCCTTCCGCCGCTACCGGCTCCCCCAGTACGCCGATGTGCCGCGCACCGAGGTCCACTTCATGGAGACGTCCGACGCGATCGGCCCGCTCGGGGCCAAGTCGATGAGCGAGAGCCCGTTCAACCCGGTCGCGCCCGCGTTCGCGAACGCCCTGCGGGACGCCACCGGCATCCGGTTCACCGAGCTGCCCGTCACCCGTGACCGCGTCTGGCTCGCACTCGACCGTCACCGAACGCGGGGTGCAATGCCGTGCGCGTCGTCGGACGATGGAACGGAATAGTCCAAGGCGCTCTTCGTGCCTTGCTCACAAAAGCGAGGCGACAGGGGCGGAATCGGGAGCAGATGTGGTTCCGCAGGATCGGGACGGGTATCACTGGCGTCAGCCGCCGCACCGACCGTCCGAAGGGGAACCCCATGAGCAGCGTCACCGCGCCGCCCCGAACCGACCCCGTCCGCACGGGCCGCTTCACCATCCACGGGGAGGTGGCCCGTCCCCTCACCCTGAGCGTCGCGGACCTGCGGCGCCGCTGGGGTCAGCACGAGGCGACGGTGACGTTCGACTGCGCGACCAGCGGCCCGCAGGAGCACCACTTCCGCGGCCCGCTCCTGCGGGAGGTGCTGGACGCCGTGGAGCCGTCCTTCGACCCCCGCCGCCGCAAGGAGCGTGCCGGGTTCCTGGTGGCGTTCACCGGCGGGGACGGACACCACGCCGTGCTCTCGTGGGCGGAGTTCGACACCGATTTCGGGGCCGGCCCGATCCTGCTCGCCACCCGCATGGACGGCACGGAGCTCGACGAGACGGGCAGTCAGCTCGTCGTGCCGTCCGACCACTGCGGCGCCCGGTACATCAGCGCCGTCACCAGCGTCTGGATCGGCACGTGCCGCGTACCCGACGCGACGACCTGAGGCGCGGCTGCCGCCCCGGCACGTGCCGACGTGCGGGGCACGGTTCGGCTTCGGATCCGTCGCACACCGGCAAACCCTCCTAGGGTGGCGCCTATGCAGTCCTACACCATCGGGCAGGCGGCGCGTCTGCTCGGCGTCAGCCCCGACACCGCCCGCCGCTGGGCCGACGCCGGCCGGGTCGCGACCCATCGCGACGACAGCGGGCGCCGGCTCATCGACGGCCGCGATCTGGCCGCCTTCTCCATCGAGGTCGGCCAGGGCGGAAGCGGTGACGAGGACGCCTCGTACACCTCGGCGCGCAACGCCTTCCCCGGCATCGTCACCGCGGTCAAGCTCGGTGACGTCGCCGCGCAGGTGGAGATCCAGGCGGGTCCCCATCGGCTGGTGTCCCTGTTGACCAGGGAGGCCGTCGAGGAGCTGGGACTGGAGGTCGGCATGCAGGCCACCGCCCGTGTGAAGTCGACCAGCGTGCACATCGACCGCGTCTGACCCCCGTCAGTACACGTCACGGACGTAGCGCTGGTCGGCGGCGAGCCGCTTCACGTACGCGCCGGCCTCGTCCTCGCTCAGCCCGCCCTGGGTCATGGCGATCTCCCTCAGGGCGCGGTCGACGTCCTTGGCCATCCTGCTCGCGTCGCCGCAGACGTAGAAGTGAGCGCCGTCCTGGAGCCAGGACCACAGGTGGGCGCCGTGCTCGCGCATCCTGTCCTGGACGTAGATCTTGGCCCGCTGATCGCGGGAGAAGGCCAGATCGAGGCGGCTCAGCGTGCCCTGCCGGTGGAACTCCGCCAGCTCCTCGCGGTAGTAGAAGTCGGTGGCCTGGTGCTGTTCGCCGAAGAAGAGCCAGTTGGCGCCGTGGTGGCCGAGGGCCCGGCGCTGTTCCAGAAAGCCCATGAACGGGGCTATTCCGGTGCCCGGACCGACCATGATCGCGGGCGTTGCCGGGTCCGCCGGCGGACGGAAGTGCGCCGAGCGCTGGACGAACAGGGGTACCTCGCCACCGGGTTCGGCATCGGCGAGGAAGGCCGAAGCGACTCCCTTGCGGCGCCGGCCCGACGGCCCCTCGTAGCGCAGCACCGAGACGGTGAGGCCGACCTCGCGCGGGTCGGTGAGGGGGCTGGAGGAGATCGAGTAGAGCCGCGGCTGCAGCCGCTTGAGCCGTTCCGTCCACTCCTGGGCGCTGAGCCGGACCGGGAACTCGGCGATGACGTCGACGGCCTGCCGACCCCAGGTCCACCGCGCGAGGCCGTCCTTGTTGTCCGGGCGCGTCAGCTGCCTCAGTACCCGGTCGCCGGTGCGTTCGGTGGCCAGACGCAGCAGGTCGGCCGTGATGCGGGTGATGTCCAGATGGCGGTGGAGTGCCTGCGCGAACGGCATCGGCTCCGAGCCCGGCACCACGACCTCGGCGTCCGGGGACAGACCGGTGACGGCAAGCCACTCCGCCACCAGCTCAGGACAGTTGACCGGCCATACGCCGAGGGCGTCGCCCGCCCCGTACTCCACCCCGCTCTCACCCAGGTCGAACGTGAACCGGCGGATCTCCTTGCCCGCTCCGGGCAGGCTGAGCAGCCGGTTGCCGGACAGTCGGGCGGGATACGGGTCGGCCTTGCTCGGCTGCGGCGCGGGGGCCGCCCGCTCGATGACGGCGATCGACGCCGGGACCGTCGGCTCCGTGGGGGTGGCGAGCGCGTGGATCACCCGGTCCAGCCACCGTCCGGCGGGCTCGTCGTAGTCCGGCTCGCAGTCGACGCGCGGCAGGAGACGTACGGCTCCGAGCTCGGCGAGGCGCTCGTCGAGGCGGCGGCCGTGACCGCAGAAGTCGTCGTAGGCGGAGTCGCCGAAGGCGAGCACCGCGTACCGGACGTCCCGCAGGGGTACCGCGTCGGCGGCGCTCAGGGCCTGCCAGAAGCCGGATCCGTTGTCCGGGGCGTCGCCGTCTCCGAAGGTGCTCGTGACCACCAGCACGTCCGTGCCGGACGACAGAGCCGCGGGAGCGTGGTCCGCCATGCTGTGGACGGCCACCGGACGGCCCGCGTCGGCCAGGCGCCCGCCGACGGTGGTGGCGTACGCCTCCGCGTTGCCCGTCTGGGACGCCCACAGGACGACGACCTGCCGGGTACACGCGTCGACGGTGGCGGTCGGCGCCGGATCCCCGGGCAGCGCCGTCGGCGATCCCGCGGACCGGGAGAACACTCCGGCCAGGAGACCCTCGACCCACAGCGCGTTCGGCGGCTCGAACGGGGCGTCGGCGGGGAGCGTCGGCACGGCCGTGCCGGGCGGGGCGGCGGCGACTCCGGCGAGGAATCCGGCCAGGTAGCGGCGCTCATGGTCCGCGAGCTCCGGAGGGGTCAGGTCGGTCAGACCGAGCAGACCGGCGATGACGGAGACCGAAGACGTCGCCGAGGCCGTCTCCGTGTGCGCCAGGGTCGTCACGGCCCCCTGCGCATGCGCGTCGGTCGCGGCGCCCTGCCGACCGCCGGTGATCGGCCGGGCGGCTGCCGGGGCCGGCGCGGGGCGCGGTGCCGTCGTCCTGGTGAGGGTCACCGCGCAGACCTTGAACTCGGGCTGGAAGGAGAGCGGATCGACGGCGTCGTTGGTGACGGCGTTGACGCTGAGGTACTCGCCGAACAGGTCGTTCCAGTGGAACGGCGCGAAGCAGTCACCGGGCCGGACCCTGTCGGTGACGACGGCGGGAAGCACCGCCCGGCCGCGCCGCGAGGCCACCTCGACGCCGTCGCCGTCCACGATGCCCAGCGCGGCGGCGTCCTGGGGATGGAGTTCGACGAAGGGGCCGGGGTTGAGCTTGTTGAGCTTCGCGACCCTTCCGGTCCTGGTCATGGTGTGCCACTGGTGCTGAAGACGCCCGGTGTTGAGCACGAAGGGATAGTCGTCGTCCGGGAGTTCGGCAGTCGGCAGGTGCGGGCGGGCGAAGAACGACGCCCGCCCGGACGCGGTCGGGAAGACCAGGCGGGGCCGGCTGCCGTCCGGGCGCTCGACCAGGGGCCGGCTGACGCCGTCGTTCACGTAACGGATCGGATTGCGGTCCGGCCCGTCCACGGTCGCCGCCGGCCACTGCACCGGAGCCCCGCGCAGCCGCTCGTAGGTGACGCCGCGCAGATCCCATCCGGTCGTGGGGTTCCAGGCCTGCCTCAGCTCCTCGAAGACCTCCTCCGCGGACGCGTACGCGAACGCCTCGGCGAAGCCCATCTCCCCGGCGACACGGGCGATGAGCTGCCAGTCCGGCAGCGCCTGCCCGGGCGGGTCGACGGCGCCCTGGACGAGGCTGAGGTTCCGCTCGGAGTTGATCATCACCCCGTCGGACTCGGCCCAGAGGGTGGCGGGGAGCGAGATGTCGGCGTACGCGTTGGTCTCGGTATCGGCGAACACGTCCTGGGTGATGACCAGTTCGGCCGACTCCAGGGCCTCGATCACGGTGCGCCGGTTGGCGACCGAGGCGACCGGGTTCGTGCAGATGATCCAGCACGCCTTGATCTCTCCGGCCGCCATCTTCTCGAACATCTCGACGGTGCCGCGGCCGACTTCGGTCCGCAGGGTGCCCTCCGGCACCCCCCAGAGGTCCTCGACGTAGCGGCGTTCCTCCTCGACCAGCACCGACCGCTGTCCTGGCAGGCCAGGCCCCATGTAGCCCATCTCGCGGCCGCCCATGGCGTTCGGCTGGCCGGTGAGGGAGAACGGGCCGCTGCCGGGGCGGCAGATCGCGCCGGTGGCCAGGTGCAGGTTGACCAGGGCGTTGGTGTTCCAGGTTCCGTGGGTGGACTGGTTCAGGCCCATGGTCCAGCAGCTCGTCCACTCGCCGGCCTCGCCGATCCATCGCGCGGCCCGCCGGATGTCGGCCTCGGGTATGCCGGTGATCTCGGCGACCTTCGCGGGCGGGTAGTCCGCGAGGAAGCCGGGCATCTGCTCCCAGCCCTCGGTGTACTCGGCGATGAAGTCCGGGTCGGTCCGACCGTCTTCGACCAGCAGGTGCAGCAGGCCGTTGAGCAGAGCGAGGTCGGTGCCCGGGCGGATCCGCAGGAACAGGTCGGCCTTGTCCGCGGTGGCGTTGCGCCGGGGATCGACCACGATCAGCCTCGCTCCACCGGACTTGACGCGGTCCATCATCCTCAGGAAGAGGATCGGATGGCAGTCGGCCATGTTGGCGCCGATGACGAGGAAGACGTCCGCCCGATCGAAGTCCTCGTACGAGCCGGGCGGCCCGTCGGCGCCGAGCGACAGCTTGTAGCCGGTTCCGGCGCTCGCCATGCACAGGCGGGAGTTGGACTCGATCCGGCTGGTGCGTATGAATCCCTTGGCCAGCTTGTTGGCCAGGTACTGCGCCTCCAGCGACATCTGGCCGGAGACGTAGAGGGCGACGGCGTCGGGGCCGTGCTCGTCGACGATCGCCCGAAGGCCCGCGGCGGCCCGCGTGACGGCCGTGTCCACGTCCACGGCCTCGGGTTCGGCCCCCCGGTCGGCGCGGATCCGCGCGGTGGTCAGCCGCCCCGGGGCGGCCATCATGTCCGCGTGGGTCGCGCCCTTGGTGCACAGCCGTCCGCCGTTGGCCGGATGCTCCTTGTCGCCGGATGCCTTGGCGACCGTACGTCGGCCGTCGGCGCCCTCGGCGATGTCCAGCACGATCCCACAGCCGACACCGCAGTACGAGCAGACCGTCCGCACCCGCTCGCTCGCGGCCTTCGTCTCCGCCACAGGAACGCTCCCTCAGATCGTCGATCGACGGCCCCGGCGCGGAGCCGCCTCGACAACCCGCGGGTCGAGCCCGTCCCGCCAACCTTATGAAGCCCCTGTTGCCCGACCGTGACCGGTTGCGCCACGTGGGCGTTACACGGCCCGCACCGGCGGCGATCAGGGGCTGTGAGCCCTCTGCCCGACGGCCGGAGCCGTCGGGCAGAGGTGTTCCGGCGCAGGGCCCCGGCTCAGAACAGCGAGTCGTCGCCCTTGAGGCGGCGGCGCAGGAAGGTCGCGAAGGTCTGGTCCTCCAGATGCGTGAGCGCGGTGCCCTGCGGCTCGATGTAGGCGACGCGCCAGTCCTGGGGGTCGCTCTTCAAGGTGAGCCAGCCGAACGCCCTGCCCTCCAGCTCTCCCCATTGCAGGAACAGCCGGTCCTCGGTCAGCCAGCCGGCCCGCGCGACGGGGAACACCCGCATGCCCGCGACGACCCCGCCGGGGAACTCCCGCATGATCGCCAGATAGTCCTCGGGGAACGGGGTGGACGACGCGTTCACGGCCCGGTCCACGAGCTCCTCCGCGTACGGGCGGATTCCGGGGGCGCCGATGTTCCGGATGCGTGTGACGAGTTCCTCCACCGCGCCGATGTCGGGATTCGACAGGACCGTGGCCGTGGCCCGCATGTCGTCGGCGACCTTCCAGAACGAGCCCGCCTCGTATTCGTCGTAGGTCTCGAACGCGGGAATTCCCTCCGCGCGTCCGAGAAGCGCCCTGGCGACGAACTCCGACGCGGAGAAAGGAAGGTCGAGCCACAGCTGGAAATCGTCGTCCGCGACGACGGTCGTCCAGTCCGCGGTGTCGGCGGCGGTGGTGTCCCACAGCAGCACGCCGTCGGTGCCGGTACGGCCCCAGGGCACCATGCCGCCCGGTTGCGGGTGCAGCGGCAGCCACAGCCGCTGCTCGCGGCTGCCGAGGGCCCGTTCCATGTCCGCGAGGCGATCCGTGGTGGGCCGCGTGAAGTCTTCCAGGGAGCGTACGGGGAGCTCGGGCCGTGCGAGCAGCAGGGAACCCGCGACGACCCCCTCCGGCAGCGCCTGGACCAGCAGTTCGAAGTCCTCGGGGACGGCCTGCCCGTACCCCTCGCCCTCCGGTGGTGTCGGAGCGTCGATACCGAGCAGTCGGACGACGTCGAGATGATTCATGTGTTCCTCCCTCAACGGAAATCGGCGGTGGGGTGACGGCCAACGGCCGCGCACCCCACCGCCTCATCCGTGCTGGATCAGTCTCTCAAGGGACTCATGAGCCCGAAGTCCGTCAGTCGTGGACTCCGGAGGCTACCAGCCGTGAGAACGTGCCTGACGCACTCGATACGTACATGTGCACTCCGATCGGATTCGTCCTGTTGGGAACGTAGATCGGAATGGACTGGTAATAGACCCGCTCACCCAGCTTGAGCCGCCTCTCGATCTCGTACTCCACGGACCGCATGTCCTTCTGGTTGGCGAAGGCGGTCGTCGGGACGATGTTCTTCCGGAGGTGGCTGCCGCCGAATTCACGGGCGATCAGGTGAGCGCGGTTCCAGTCGTCGGACTCGTCCTGCAGGCTCCAGCCGACCGGGTCCTGCGGTTCGCTCGTGTTCCTCGACGCCGGAGCACTGGGGTTCAGGCAGGCGAACCCGCCGGTGGCCCGGTCCTTGGTGTCCTGGGGGGAGTTCCATACGGTGCTCGCCCCGGTGGACGCCTGGCACTTCCGGTTCTCCTCCCCGGCGTTGTCGATCGCCTTGCGCTGGAAGGACGTGTCCTCCCCCGCGTCGAGCGCCGATATGCCCTGGTAGATCCGGACGATCAGCGAGACCGCTTCTCCGGTGGTGAGACCGCCCCCGGACCCGCCGCCGCCCGAAGGCGGGGTGGGAGCCGGCCCCGGCGCCGGGGACGGCGTCGGCGCGGTGGTGGTCCCGCTGGACGACGAGCTCGACGAGGACACGTCCTCCGCGGACGGCATGAGCTGGCTCAGCGCCGTGGCCGCGTCCTGCAGGTTCTGCTGACCCTGCGGCGTCGCCGCGTACAGGGCGGTCACCAGTGCCGCACCCGCGTACCAGATCAGCGGGATGGCGAAGTGGCCGTCCATCTCGACGAAGCTGGTGGGGTTGCCGCCGGCGAACGCGTAGCGGTTGCCGGTGAACGGGTCCGAGCCCAGGTTCATGTCGGCCAGCGCGCCGTTGTACATGTCCCGTGTGGTGAAGCGGTTGAGCCCCGGGTCGTAGTCCCGGAAGCCCATGTCGTACGTACCCGACTGGGCGTCCCAGCGCTTCGCGTTGAAGCGGTAGGGGTTGTACTCCTGCTTCGTCGGGTCCGCGGCGTCCGGCTTGTCGATGCCGGTGAACTCGGTCTTGTCGTCCGAGCCGTAGGCCGTGTAGCCGTACGTCGCCTTGGTGTCGCCGTCCTTGTCGGTCAGCGTCTCGACGTCGTTGTGCGCGTTGTAGCCGTAGTAGCCGTCCTCGCCCGTGCCGTCGGTGTTGTGCTTGACCTGGGACAGCCGCTCGCCCCACGGGCTGTACTGGTAGGACTTGGTGAGCTGTCCGGCGATCTCCTCGGTCAGCACCTCGTCGGACAGCCCGAGGTAGCTGAAGTCGGTCGTCTTGCCGTCGGCCGTCTTCGAGGCGGTGCGGTCGAGCGGGTCGAAGGTGTACGTCGTCGACTTCATCGCGCCGGTTTCGTCCCTCTTCTGGGACTCCACGACGTGGTCGAAGCCGTCGTACACGCTCCTCTCGATGACCTGGCCGCCGGCCGTGACGGACTCCTTCCGGCCGAACGGGTCGTAGGCGTACGTGGCCGTCGAGCCGCCGGTGGTGGCCCGGAGGAGCCGGTTGCGGTCGTACTCGTACGTGGTCGTGACGTTCTTGACCGTCTGCGAGACGACGTTGGCGTTGTCGTCGTGGACGTACGTCTCGGTGCCCGCGCCGTTGCCGGTCTTGACCGACTCGGTGAGGCGGCCCACCGGGTCGTAGGTGTAGTCGGTGGTGGAGTCGAGGTACGCCGCGTGGTTGTCGGCGTTCATCTTCTTCGCGACGTCCTGCGCCTTGTTCCCGTTGAGGTCATAGGCGTAGGTGTGCGAGGAGACGAGCGTTCCGGAGCCCTTCTTCTCCGTGGTGGACTTCAGCTCGCCGCCGAGGTGGTACGTGTAGTCGACGGTGTTGCCGTTGGCCTTGGTCTCCTTGAGCCGCTGGCCGCGGTCGGTGAACGTGAACGACGTGACCTTCGGCGAGGCGTCCGTGGCGGACTTGCCGACCGAGATCTGCTTGACCAGCTCGCGCAGGTCGTAGCCGTACTTGGAGAACTGGTCCGGGTGCGTGACCGTGTCGGCCTGGCCGTTGGCGTCGTAGGTGTACGACGTGACCTTCTTCTCCTGGCCCGCGAGGGCCTCGGTCACCTTCTGGACCTGGTTCAGGCCGGTGTAGAGGACCGTGTAGGCGTCGATCTTCGCACCGGACGAGGTGTCGTCGATCGACGTCAGGTTGCCGTTGACGTCGTAGGCGTAGGCGAAGGTCCGCTTCTCGACATCCGTCTCCGCGGACGTGTCCCGCACCAGCTTGACCGCGTCGGCGACCACGATGCCCGTGCTGCTCTGCTCCAGCTTGAGCTTGGCGTCGTTGCCCTGCTTCAGGCTGTAGGTGCCCAGCGTCACCCAGGAGCCGGTGCCGGCGTTCTGGTCCTTGGTGACCGAGGGGTGGGTCGTCGTCCCCTGCGACAGCGTGTGCTTCGCCGCCGTCGCCGCGCCCGTGACCTTCGGGTACTTGACGTACGCGGTGTACGTGCCGTCCTTCGGGACGTTGAGCGTCCAGGTGAAGGCGTCGGTGCCCGTGCCGGCCGCGTGGGTGCGGTGGTCGTAGCCCTGCTGACCGGCGATGCCACCGGTCGCCCAGGTGCCCGTGGTGGAGATGTGCTGGCTGTCGGAGTTGTCGACGAGGACCACCGACTTGCCCACCGGCACGCCGTCGTCCGACTTGGACCTGAGCTTGCCGTCGGGGTAGTACGACTGCGTCATGGTGCGGTCCGAGGAGCCGCCCGCCGACGTGAGGGTACGGGCCTTCTGCTGCCCGATCTCGGTGTAGTCGTACGTCGTGCTGATGTCCCACGGGTCGGTGGACTTCTTCGTCCAGCCGTTGTCGAAGTACTCGAAGACCGTGTCGTTACGGACCGTCTGGCCTCGTGACGGCGGCAGCGACTGCCGCTCCACCCGGCCCACCGCGTCGTACACCGTCTGCGTGTAGACGTTCGGGTCGCTGTGCGCGGAGTCGTTCGGGTCGTAGGGCTGGAACTGCTTGACCGGGCGGTTCAGCGCGTCGTACTCGGTACGCGCGGAGAAGTCGTCCGCGGTGGCCGTCGAGGTGCCCTTCGGCGTGATCACCTTGGTGGCGTTGCCGGCCTGGTCGAACTCGTACTTCGTGGTGCGGAACGTGGTCCCGTCGTACGGGGCCTTGACCTCGGTCTGCTTGCCCCGCTCGTCGTAGGTGTAGGTCGTGGTGGCGTTCGCGGGGTCCGTCGACGTGAGGAGCAGCGAGTCCTTGTCGTAGGTGCGCGAACTGACCTTGCCCGCCGCGTCCGTGAAGGACGTGAGCCGGTGGTTCAGGTCGTAGGCCATCCTCGACGTGTAGTCGGCGGTGTCCGGGGTCGCGTTCTTCTTCGGGTCGACGACCTCGACGGAGTTGCCGACGTCGTCGAACTCGTAGGAGATCCTGTCGCCCGCCGCGTTGACCACCGAGGTGAGCTGGTAGATCTCGTCGTAGTGGTTGGTCGTGACGTAGTCGGTGGCGTCCGAGGTCGTCAGCGCGCCCTTGGGCTCGGTGACGGTCTTGAGGTTGCCGACCTTGTCGTAGGTGTAGACGGTCCGCCGCTCGGGGGACGTGGGGGTGTCCTTGGGAGCGGTGGCCGAGCTGATCTGGTCCGCGGCGTCGTACACCGCGGTCGAGACCGCGCCGTTGGGCGCCGTCGACGTCGTGATGTTGTCGTTGGCGTCGAAGACCGGAGCCGGCGTGGTGATGAGGATGCCGGCGGCCTGGTCCTTCGCGACCGTGCTCTCCTTCGGCCGGCCGTAGGTGTCGTAGGCCTGCGTGGTCTTCTTGCCGAGCGCGTCGGTGACCTCGCGCACCTGGCCGCGCTCGTCGTAGAGGTACGACGTGACCTTGCCCAGGGCGTCCGTGATCTTCGCCGGGTAGCCCGTCGGGCCGAAGTCACCGGTGGTCGTCGGGTTGCCGTTGGGGTCGGTCGCCTTGGTCAGCTGGCCGTAGGCGTTGTACTCGTACGACGTGGTGTAGTCACCGGCCGTGGGCGTGGAGACGCCCTTCGGGTCGGTGACCGTCTTCAGGTTGCCGAAGGTGTCGTACCCGAACTGCCACTTCCGGCCCTCCGGGGAGGTCTTCGTGAGGAGGTCGGCCGAGAAGCCGTCCGCTCGGGTCAGGTAGGTGTACCGGGCCGAGTTCGCCGGGTACGTGCCCGGGGCGCAGTCGCCCGGGGGCGGGATGCCCGACTTGTTGTTCTCCGCGTCGCGCTTCCAGAGCGGGTAACCCGTCTTCTGGTCGTAGCAGTACGCGGTCTTGGCGCCGTTGGCCTCCTCGAGGTACGTGACGTTGTTGTCCGCGTCCCACGACAGCTTCGTGGTCTGGGACTTGGCGTTCGCCGTCTGGACCGGACGGCCGAAGTCGTCCGACACGTAGTCCGTGGCGTGCGACTGGGCGTCGGTCACCTCGGTGTCGACGAACTTGGAGTTGCCGGCGTTCACCGCGTAGCCGAAGGTCGTGACCCCCTGCATGCGCTCGGTGATCGACTTGGTCCACCAGTGGTACTTGGGGTCGTCACCGGCCTGCGGCTCGTAGTACGTCATCGCCGTCGCGTTGCCGCGCGGGTCGACGGCCTTGACCAGCTTGACGTTCTTGTTGCCCTGGGTGGCGTCGTACTCGAAGCCGAAGACCTTCGGCTGGGCGGAGCCGGCACCGTCGGTGATCTTGGTGAGCAGGCCCTTGTCGGAGTACTCGAAGGCGAACGTGCGGCCCGAGATCTCGGTCATCGACTTGATGTGGTCGATGATCTTCGGGTTGTTGCTGTCGGCCTTGGAGTAGTACTCGATCGTCAGCGACTGCCGGCCGGCCGGGTCGGTGATGTACTTGAGGAACTTGGTCGGCTTGTTGTTGGACTTCCGCTCCTCGTAGGTGTACGTCTGCGTGTTGCCGTTCTTCTCGACCAGCGCCGTCAGATAGCCGTCGCAGCCGAAGACGAACCGCGACCCGTCGGGACGCGTCATCGTCCAGGCGTCGGGCACCGGATCCTTGAGCGGGGTGCAGTCCAGACCGGGCTTGGCCGCCACCTTGTAGTGGACACCGGCCGGCGCCTTCCAGGTGCCGTCGGCCTGCTTGCGGAAGACGTGGGTCGTGCCGTCGCCGTCCGGGAGCTTGATCTCGGTGGGGTTCGGCTTGGGGTGGAACTCCAGGGGCGCGCCGAGCCGGATCGGGCCGGCGGCCTGGAAGGACCAGCCGTGGCCGGAGACGGTGTCGGAGGTGTCCTGGCTGTTGTAGGCGAAGCGGGCGAAGGTGGTGACACCGCGGCCCGGGTTGGTGAAGGCGTTGTACTGCCAGACGCTGTTGCCCGACGCCAGGTTGTTCATGACGGTCGAGCCGGCACCGGTGTTCTTGCCCGTGTACGAGTAGAACTTCTCCATGCCGAGCTGGTTGGAGGTCGGGTCCTCCACCGCCACGTTCTGCTTCAGCCCCGGGATGCCGGAGGTGCCCGAGGCCCATGTGCCGGCCGTCTTGTTGTAGACGTCCCAGGTCAGGACGTAGTCGGTGCGCTTGTTGCCGTTGTCCGAATTGATCGGCGTCTTCACCACGGCCTGGAGGTTCACCGAGCCGCCCGGGGCGACGTCGGCGGGCAGGGCCGTCTGGACCTGGTTGCCGCCGTTGGTGACGTCGGTGCCGTCCGGCAGGGCCCACTTGTACGTGAGGACCTGGTCGGCCGCGCTCCACGTCGCAGCGGTGGTGTTGGTGAGGGTGAAGTCGACGGTGTAGTCGGTGTTCGGCGTCATCCGTGCCGGGGTCTGCGGCGCGTAGTACGTCGACTCGGTGGTGGAGTCGATGTACGTGACCACGATCCTCGGGCGGAGGCGCTGCTCGGCGCCCTCGGAGGAGAGGAACAGCGTGCGTTCCTGCGCGGCGGCCTCGTCGGCCATCCTGATGGCGACGCCCTGCTGGGAGGCGGGGGTGGTCACCCAGGACTGGGCCAGGGAGGTGACGTTCCAGTCGTGCCGTGCCGGGTCGTTGGTCTTCGCCCCGGTGTCGCCCGTCACGGCTCCGAGGTCGCCGCCCTGCGTGGTCCAGTTCGTGGTGGCGTTCGCCTTCACCCAGGTCGCGGTGGCCTCGTCGAAGTCACGCGTCAGCGGGCGCAGTTCGTAGACCGCCCCTGCGGTGTCCTGGGCGGTCTGGGTGCTCCACAGACGGACCTTGGCGTCCAGGACGCGGGCCGTGGTGGGGATGCCGAGCGCCGGGAACTTCAGCAGGGCACGCGTGTCGCCGTACGTGGCCGAGTTGTTGCCGACGCTGATCCAGTTCTTCGGACCGCCGTCGTCGATCGTGTCGTGCGTGAGGGTCGTGCGGGCCGAGGACAGGGTGGTGTCCTGCGTCGCGTCCAGGACCTTCGTCGTCCGGCCCGCCTTGGGGAGCCGTACGAGCTGGGTCGGGGCGGCGACGACCTGCCCGTCCTTCGTCTTGACCGCGACCATGTAGTAGTACGCGCGGCCGAACGGATCGGGGTCGTCGGCCTTCGTCGGCACGCCGGTGGTGTCCGTGAACGACGTCACCGTGGACGCGACGGGCGAGACGAGCGTCGCCGCGGACGGCGTGAAGGTCTGGCTGATCGACCGGTGGACCTGGTACTCGACGATGTCGTCGCCGGTGCCGATCGGGTCCTTGTCCTGGTACGCCGACCAGGACAGCTCCGCGCCCGTGTCGTGGATCGTGGTCGGGGAGGCGAGATCGACCCCCTGCCGGCCGAACGTCAGGACCAGACGTGGGTAGTTGGCGGTCTCGCCGCCGTAGCCGAACTCACTGCCCTCGTAACGCGGTCCGCCCTTGGGGCCGTTCGCGCTCTCGTCGCCGGCCTTGACGACGAATCCGTGGTTGGTGTTCGTCCCGTCGATCCAGGACTGGACGGTCTTGGTCACCGGGAAGGTGTGCCAGGTGTTCAGCTCGCCCGGCTGCTTGGTGACGACGCCGCCCTTGGTGAAGCGGACCGCGTCCGCGATCACCGAGGTGGCCGTCGACGCAGGACCGTCGCCCAGGACGATCTTGCCGAGGGTGCCGGCCTTGAACGGGTGGGACCCCAGCGTCTTCCACACGCCGCCCGTGCCGGCCTGCTGGTTGAGGGTGTACGCCTTGCTGCCGCCGTCGTACGTGACGGTGTACGGCGCGTTCGTGGCGCGGTCCGAGGCCGGGACGGAGTGCGCCTCGACCTGGTAGGTGCCGTCCTCGGGGAGGCTCGGCTGCCAGGTGTATGTGTCACCCGCGACCGAGTCCTTGTTGTACAGGTAGTCCTGGTTGACCGCGTACTGGGTGTACGCCGTGTTCCCCGACGCGGGCCAGGCGCCGACGGCCGCCGTCCGCCCGGCGTCGCCGTCGTCCACCACGACCGCCGTGCCCGAGAGCTCGCCGGTGATGGCGTTGGCGTTGTTCCAGGTGGCCTGCGCCTCGGTCCACGCCTGTGTGGCGCGGTGCGCCTCCAGCTGGACCTCGGTGTCGCCCGTGGTGTGCGTCTGGTCGTAGTACAGCTTGAGATCGGCCGCGTCGAGCCTGGTGCCGGCCGGGACGCCGGTCAGCGGGAACCGCAGCAGCGCACGCGAGGCGCCGGTGCTGGTGTTGCCGACCGACAGCCGCCAGTTGTCGTCGTAGTTCGTCGAAGGACCGTCCGACGAGATCATCACGTCCTGCGCCGTCGTCGGCGTCGGGGCGATCGAGATCGTCGGGTCGACGGTGACGGGGTACTGCCGCTCGGGCGCGGCCAGCCACGAGGCGTCGGGGGTGACCGTCAGCTTCCAGCCCTTGCCGGCCTTCGTCAGCTTCTGGGTGACCTTGTCGCTGTAGGCATGACCGTACGGCGAGCGGGTGTCCTTCTTCGCGTCCGTCATGAACGCGGCGGGGATCACCAGAACCGGATTCGCGGCCTCACCGTAGAAGAGGACCGAGCCGTCCTTGCCCGCCTTCGGGGTCAGGCCACCCGCGTCCAGGGTGAAGGTGAAGGATACCGGGCCGGCCGGGCGCTCGGCCAGGACGATGTTCTCCTTCACCCGGCCCGGGCCGACCTCGTACGACAGGTCCGCGCCGCCGACGGCGTCCTTGTAGGTGACCGTGTCGCCCTTGGCGACCGGTGCGAGCCGGCCCGCACCCTCCAGTCCCAGCGTGACCGCATGACCGTCCGCCGACTCGAACCGGAGCAACTGCCGCGCGTCCGACCCGAACCAACTGCTCGCGGCGTTGGTCGTGTTGGCGAACTCGAAGCCCTTGGTGCCGGTCGGGGTGACGGTCGGGTCGATGTCCTTCCAGGACTTCCCCGCCCGGTATCCGGTCGGCACCGCGGACACCTCGGCCTGCACCCGTCCGTCGGACAGCTGCCAGTACCGTGCGTTCGCCGTCCGTCGGCCCGTCAGCTCGCCGACCCTCTTCGGCTTCGCGGCCGGCTTGCCCTTCGGCAGTTTGTCCCGGCTCGGCAGCACGGGGGTCCCGCCGGTCTTCGGCGACTCGGGCAGCCTGTTCTCGTCCTCGTCGTCCGAGAACCAGCCCGCGAGGGAATCGGCGATACCCTCGCCGCTATCACTGGATACCGGTGCCGCATAAGCGACTTGTGGCAGCATGGTACCGACGACGGCCGATACCACGAGGCAGGCTATCGCCCGCCCGTATCTCACTTTCACGCCATTCCCTTCCTCGGCACCCGTTCCGCGCTGGGCGAAATAGGCGCACCGACGCGCCGGCGCGGGCGCTCCGCGGCCGGTCGCGATGTGTCTGACCTCGACCGGAGCACCTCTGGACATGCCAAATCAGGTCACCTTCCGTTTACGGGAAAGCAACCTCGTCAAAGATGTGCCGATCGTGGCGGAGGAATTCTTCAACACAGAGTTGATGCCTCGTCAACCGCTCACGCATTCAGGGCATTTTGCTGACCGGACCGCGGTGATTGAGGCCGCCATGCCCGACTTTTCCGTAGCCTGGCGTTCGTCGAATCTGATGGTGTATAACCCTGGCGAATTCCACCTCGACAGAAAGCGCGGCCATGCCGACGACCGAACAACCGGCAGGACCGAATGTGCCCGAGAACGCGGACGACACGGGGGCTTCCCCGACCGCGGGCGGCACGAAGCTCGCCCCGGACGGCGGACGCCTCGACCGCGGGGGCATCGCCATCGCGGTGGCGCTCCTGCTCGCCTGCGGAGCGTTCGTCGCCTACGGGGTCCTCGACACCGGGGACGAGCCGGCGGGCAAGCGGGCGACGACGCCCACCGCCGAGGTGACCTACGAGGTGCTCGGCGAGGGCGCGGCCGACATCTCCTACCGCGGGGCGAGCGGCGACCGTGCGGACGTGGTCACGAACGCGGGCCTGCCGTGGAGGAAGACGGTGAGCGTGCCGATCGGCGCTTCCCCGATCGTCGACGTCACCCTCGGAGAGAAGGGCGGCACGGTGAGCTGCACCCTGGCCATAGGCGGCAGGCACGTCCAACGTGCCACCGCCACCGGTGCCTTCGGCCGGACCACGTGCAGCAGTGACCTCCCCACCTCCGAAGCGTCCACAGCCCCTGAAGGAGCCCCGTGAACAACCCCCGTCTCCTCCGCCGTACCGCCCGGGTCGCGGCGGCGACCGCCGTCAGCCTCGCGACCCTCGGTGCCACCTCCCCGGCGGTGCCGGCGGCGGCACGGATCCCGCACGACGTCCGGAGCATCGCGCTGCAGGGCTCCGATCCCGCGCAGCGCGCGCTGTCGGCCCGGCGCACGGCACCGTTCAGCATGGTCGGCGTCACCTGGGCGGACTCACGAGCCGAGCTCGGCGGCACGGCGCAGGTCCGTACTCGCGACAGCGTCACCGGCGTCTGGTCGGGCTGGCGCGACCTGGAACTCGATGTGCGGACGCCCGAGACCGGCACCGGCACCGAGGCCGGCGCGTCGCGGGCGGGAACGCAGCCGCTGTGGACGGGGCCGTCAGACGGTGTGCAGGTCAGGGTGACGGGCCGGGAGCTGTCGAAGCTGCCCGCCGGACTGCGGGTGGAGCTGGTGGACCCGGAGCGCGACACGACCGCCACGACGTCGCAGGCCGGTGCGGCCGGGGTGGCCCCGGAGCGCGACACGGCCACCACGACGTCGCAGGCCGGGGCTGCCGCGTCGGCGCCCGCCGTCGTCCCGCGCTCGGGGTGGGGCGCGGACGAGTCGCTGGTCCTGAGCCCGGCGAAGTACACGACGGACACGAAGGTGGTGTTCACGCACCACACGGCGGGCACCAACGACTACACGTGCGCGCAGTCCGCGGACATCATCCGCGCGATCTTCCTGTACCACGTGCAGGGCCAGGGCTGGAACGACATCGGCTACCACTTCCTGGTCGACAAGTGCGGCAATGTCTTCGAGGGCCGCGCGGGCGGCATCGACGAGCCGGTCGTCGGCGCGCAGACCTACGGCCTCAACACGGACACCGCCGGTGTCGCCGTCCTCGGCAACTACAACGAGGCGCCCACCCCGCAGCCCGTCCTCCAGGCCGTCGCCGGGCTCGCCGCCTGGAAGCTCGGCCTGGCCGGCTACGACGCCACCGGCACGGCCGAGCTGACCTCGGCGGCCGACAACGGCAAGTTCACGAAGGGCCAGAAGGTGGTCCTGAACCGAATCTCCGGCCACCGGGACGGCTATCCGACCGAGTGCCCCGGCAACAACCTGTACGCCGATCTGACCGCCATCCGCGCACTCGCCGCGGCGGCGCAGGCGGACTGAGAACCGGCGCGGCGAGAGCCGGGAGGCAGCGGCGACGAATGGTCCCGGGGGCTCTCGTCGCCGCTGCGGGGTCCGGTGCGCCCTCCGTCGCACCCCCTTGCACCACAGGGGGCGCACAGGGGCGCAAAGACGCAACTGCCGTGCTTCAAAGGGCTCGTGGCCTGGGCCGAAAGCCACATTACCTTCGATACTCCTCTGCTAGCCTCAGGGCCCACCACGATGGCGTGACGCGAGGGGGAGCGGTATGGGGCGGCGGCTTCGAGGGGGGCGTGGAGCGTGAGCGGTCAGAGGATTCCCGAGCGGCGGCTGCACGATGCCGTGATCATCGTGCCCGGCATCATGGGGAGTGCGCTCAAGGACGTCGAGAGCGGTAAGCAACTGTGGGGCGTCCGGCGGCTCTTCGAGTACTCCGCGCGCATGCATGCCCGACGGCTGCGCGAGCTCGCCGTCTCGGACGAGGAGCGCACGGGGCGTACGGGGCGGGTCGAGCCGACCGGCGTGCTGAACATCGCCGAGTCGATGCCCGGGCTCGGCCAGGCACAGCCCTACAACCACCTGGTCAGCGAGTTACGCCACGAGGCCCTGCACCGCAGCGCGGTTCTCGCGTTCCCGTACGACTGGCGGCTCTCGGTCGAACACAACGGGGGGCTGCTCGCGACCGCGGCCCGTCGGCACCTCGAAGCCTGGCGTGAGCACGCCGCCCACCGCCACTACCTCGGCGGCCGTCCCGAGGCCGGACCGGCCCGTATCGTCTTCGTCGCCCACTCCATGGGCGGGCTCCTCGTGCGCGAACTTCTCCACCGCGGCGATCTCCGGCCCGACATTCGCGCGGTGATGACCGTCGGCACCCCCTTCAGCGGTTCCGTGAAGGCGGCCGTCATGCTCAACTCCGGCAAGGGCGCGCCGCTTTTGCTGCCCCGTACCACCCTGCGCGACGCCACCCGGACGATGCCCGGGGTGTACGACCTGCTCCCGTCCTACCGTGCGCTCGACCTGGGCCTCGACTCACGGGTGCCGACCGCCGACGACCTCGTGTCGCTGGGCGGCCGGCGCGATCTGGTCGACGAGACCCTGCGGTGGCGGGAGAGCAGGCAGGGCATCACCCTGCCCGAGCACAGCATGGTGGTCGGCCTCGGCAAGCGCACTCCGCAGAGCTACCGCATGGAGGCGGACGCCGTCGTCGGCCAGGACTCGATCCTCGAACGGGATCCCGCCGACGACCGCGTGCTGTTCCACCCCGACGGCCGGCCCCGGCGCGAGAACCGCGAGGGCGACGGCACGGTGTACCAGTTCGCCGCGCATCTCCCCGGCACCCGCGAGAAGGCCATCTCGGTCTACCAGGAGCACGGCGCCCTCGCCCGTAGTCGCACCGTCGTCGATCTGGCGCGCGGGATGCTGCGCGGGCTGCGTCATCCCGACGAGCTCGGGGCCATGCTCGGGAACGGCACGTTCGATCTGGACGTACCGGAATGGGTCGAGCCAGGGTCCCCGATCACCATCGAGGTGTCCGGCTGGGACGGCGTCTTCGACCTCCACTGCACCGCCAGGGAGGTCAGCGGTCTCGACGAGGTCCTGTACCCGGAGTTGAAGCCGGTGCCCGGGCAGGACGGGAGGCTGGCGGCGACCTGTGTGGCCACCAGGCCGGGGCTGTACGAGATCGAGGTGGTGGGCGGCAGCGAGCCGGTGACACGGCTCGTGCTCGTGGTGGCATCGGAGCGGCACCTCTGACGCCATGGCCTCGGAATTCGACGACATGGAGGCCGATGTCGCGGACTCGTTCGACGTCCATCTGATTCCGGTGGGGCCGGTGGCCGGCCTCCCGGACGAGGACACGGTCGGCGAGGCCGAGCGGACGGCTGCCGTGCTGCGACGGATGGGCGGGGAGACCGTCGCCCCCGTCTTCGCCGGCCGCGCGGTGGAGTCCCTGACCGACGCCGACGAGGCGCTCGCGCACTGGGCCGGGGAGCGTCGTGGCGACGACGAGTCCCGACCGTCCGCGCTGCTGTGGTTCGGCCACGGCCGCGCGGCGACCCTGGGTGCCGTGCTGCTCGTACCGGGCTCCAAGGAGCGCGGCGACGCCCGGGTGACTCCGGAGATGGTCGCGCACTACGTCCACGCCGAGCAGCGCAGGCGTGAGCAGGACGAGAGCCACTGGGCGCTGGTGATGGTGGAGGCGTGCAACTCGGAGAACTTCGCACATGACGTGGCCCGCATGTTCAACGGCTCCAAGCAGCCGCGGACGCGCTCCTTGCTGCTGATCGCCACCGGAAAGCCGGAGGCGCAGGGCTATCTCGGCACGTTCCGCAAGGTTCTGGAGCGGTACCTGGACACGAAGACCTCGCTCGACGAGGTCTTCACCCTCCGCGACCTGCAGGGCCACTTCATGCGCCACCGTGTCCACGCCGAACTCGTCGGCGGGGAGACGAGCGCCGAGCTCCGACTCGTCCTGCGCGACAGGGTTCCGCTGGCCGGCGCGACCACGGTGGCCGACCTGCGCCGGCAGCAGAACCGCTTCGACGAGGCACCCGACGCACCGCCGCTCATGCCGGCTCCGGACAAGGTGGGGTTCCTCGAAGTGGTCCACGACTTCACCGGCCGGGAAGCGGACCTGCGGACCGTCGCCTCGTGGTGCGCCGATCCCGCCGCGGCCTCCGTACTGGCCGTCACGGGCGCGCCCGGCGCCGGCAAGTCGGCGTTGCTCGGCGAGACGCTGCGGCGGTGGTCCCACCGTCGCGGGGAGGAACAGGACATCGGGCCCGCCCCGAGGATCGTGGCGGTGCTGCCCCTGACCGGCAGCACCCCCGAGGACGTCGTCCGCCGGCTGGCCGACACGCTCGACGCGGACCCCGGAGGCGGTGACGTGCTCGACGCCGTACGCCGCCGCCTGACCGAGCTGTCCCACGGTCCGGCCACGGGAGCGCCGGCGCTGCTCGTCGCCGACGCTCTCGACGAGGCCAGGGATCCCGTCCCGATCGCGGCCCTGTTACGGGACCTCGCGACCACGGGGGTGCGGCTGCTCGTCGGCACCCGGCCCTCGCCGCTCGCCGGCGTCGCGGGCGGGGGCCGACCGGCCGACGGCGGTGGCCACGTCGACCTGCTCGAGGCCCTCGGGTGGGCGACCGGACACACCCGTGTGCTGACCCTCGCCCCGGACCCGTCGGCCGCCCGCGACTACGCCGAACGCAACGTACGCGAGATCCTGCGCGAACATCCCGCGGGTGACGACGCGTGGCACGAGGTCGTGGCAGGCACCGTGGCGGACGCCGTGGAAGCCCATGTGCGCACCGGTTCCTGGCAGTTCCTCCAGGCCGCCCTGGTGGTCCAGGAGATCGGGCAGCGGCCCACCGTGCTCTCCCCCGGACCTGACGGCCGGACCGCGCTCGCCCAGATGCTGGAGCGCGACCAGAGCGGGATCTTCGGGGCCGCCGTCCAGCGGATCACGACGGGACTTCCCACGGCCGAGCCGCTGCTGCGGGCGCTCGCCTACGCGCACGGCCGCGGACTGCCCCTCGCGGACGGCATCTGGGCGCGCGCCGCCGCGGGCATCGCCGGAGCCGACGCTCCTTTCGACGACGATCAGGTGGGGCTGTTCCTGAACCGGGCCGCGGCCTATGTCCTCGTCGACGGAGAGGACCGGCGCAGCGTGTTCCGGCTGGCGCACCGCACCCATACCGAGCAACTGCTCGGGGACGGCACGCCCGACCGCAGGTACGAGATGCTCCTGGCGCTACTGGATCTCGCGGCCGCGCAGGCCGGGGCCGGTCAGCCGCTCAGCCCGCATCTGGCCACCCGGCTCGCCGAGTACGCGGCCGACTGCGGAGCGCCCGGCTGGTCGGCGCTCGCCGAGCGACCCGCCGTCGTCGACCGGCTGCCGCCGGCCTCGCTGAGCGCTCTGGCGCTCACCCCCGGGCCCGGAACGGGTACCGCGCCCACCGATCTGCCCATCGAAGTCCTGGGCACCGTCGCGTCGGCGCACCTGATCAAGGAGTCCGAGCCGGACGACCGACCGGGGCTGCGCCAGCTCGGTGGGCTCCGCGCGGCCGGCCGGACGCATGACGCGGGACCCGGTGCCGCCTGGGAGGTCGCCTGGGGACGGGTGCGCCGTGTGCCCCTGCATCTGCGACTGGGCGGCGCCGACACGGTGGTGACCACGCTCGTCACCCGCCCCGATTCCGCGTGGCTGGTGACCGGCTCCCTCGACGGGTCCGTCATGGCGTGGGAGCCGTGGCGGGAGCACCACCCCACGCTGCTGCTGAGCGGGTGCGAGAGCCCGGTGACCGCGCTCGCCGCCCTCGGCTCGACCGCGCCCCCCGCGGGCAACGCCGATACCGGCGGCGAGGGCGGGGACGGCGACGGGACGGGCTGCGCACGCGGGCCGGGCCTGCTGGCCGTCGCCCATGACGACCGCACGCTTCAGCTCTGGGACACGGACGCCGACCTCGGCACCGGCATCGCCGCCGAACGTCCGGAGCCGCGCACCACATCGACCGTCGAGGTGGTGCGGGTGATGGCGGCCGTCCCCGACGGCACCCGACGCTTCGTCGTCGCGGGCGAGGCGGGCTATCTCGCACTCCTCGGCCCGGACGGGACACTGTCGCAGCCCGGCGAGGCGATCTCCGCCGGCGATGTGGTGGGTCTCGTGACCCTCCCGGGCCCGCAGGACGCACCGCTCGTCGTGGTGGCCTACCGGTCCGGACTCCTCGGGCTGTGGAAGGTGGGCGGCGCGGTCCCCGCACCGGTCCACCGCACGAGCGCGCGAACGGCGTTGGCCGGGCTCGTGTGTGTCTCGGGCCCCACCGGTGCGGACCGGCTGATCACGGTCACGGACGACGGCCGCCTCGCGCAGTGGCGTGTGAGCACCGGTGACGACAGTCCGGCGATCGTGGCCGATCCCGACGGGCCGCCGCCCGGTGTGCACAGCGCCGATCCCGTCCTGGCGGCCCTTCCGACGGCCGAGCACGGTGCGGTGCCGGTGGTCGGCGACAGGCAGGGCAGCGTACGGGTCGTCCGTCCGAAGGCCGCGCCCGGCCGTCCCGCGTTCCTCGAGACCTCGACGGGAAGCAGGGCCATCACGGCGATCGGTGCCCTGCGCGGGCCTCAGGGCGGCAGCGTCCTGGTGACGGCGGCGCAGCGGGATTCCACGGTGCACTTCTGGGACCCCTCGGCGGCGGCCCGCGCCGGTGACGCGCCGACGGGCCGCGGGCCGTCGATCCGCGACCTGCGACCGCATGTGTCGGCGGACGGCACGGAGACGCTGGTGGTGACGGAGCGGCGCGCCGGACGGACGACGGTACGGGTCCTGCGCGCGTCGGACGGTGCCGAGTTGAACGTGCCGGCTCCTGCCGGCGAAGCCGCGCCCGAGGAGGCGCCGCTGCCCGAAGGGGCCTACGACCTGCACAGCCGCACCGTCGGCTGCGTCGCACTCGGCGCACCGGCAGCTCCCAACCGCCCGGCCCGGCTGCGGGCGACCGCCGGACGGGAAGGGGTGGTCGTGGTGTGGCGCGAGGAACCGTCGTCCGGCTGGCGGCCGGTGCGCCGGATACCGCTGGGGTCGCCGTGCACGCGGCTCGCACCCCTTCCGTCGGGGCCGCTCGCGGTCGCCACCGACGACGGCCTCGTGGTGCTCAGGCTCAATCCCGCCGTGCGTGAGGGTGACGGCGGAGGAACGGAGGAGACGCATGGATGACGAGCTGGCGCCGGAGGACATCGAGGACCTGCTGGACGCTCTGTTCACGGGGAAACAGGCCCGGCACGGCCGGTACCGGCTGGTGGGCGGCTACCAGGAGCTGATCCGCGGGCGATTGATCCATTTCGTCGTGCGGAACCTGGACCACGCCACGGACGTGCGCGAGGTGGCGCTCTTCCTCAAAGTCGACCAGGCGGGGGGCGACCTCTGGGACCACGAGGTGCGCAATCTGTTACGGCTGAAGATGCTCGGTCATCCGGCGCTGCCGGAGATCGTGGAGGGCCGTTTCGACCGGACCTTCCGTGTCGCGTTCATCATGACGCGCCAGGAGGGGCAGCCGCTCGCCAAGGACTGGCGGACCGTGGTGGACCTGTGGGCGACGGCCTACCCGGTGGTGGCCTTCGAGCAGTTCAGCCTGCTGGTGGACGCGTTGAGCCAGCTGCACGGAACGCGGATCGTGCACCGGAACCTGACGTTGGCCGCCGTCCGGGTCAACCCCGTGCCGAACAACCCGGCCCGGACGACCCTCGCCCTGGCACGGTTCGAACTGAGCGCGCTGCTGAACAACCTGCTGCAGTCGGTCCACGGACCGAGCAGCAAGGCGACGTACGACGAGGCCGTGAAGGCGCTGTTCCTCGTTCCGCCGCCCGGTGTCACCAAGGCGCACCATCTGGCCTATCTCGCACCGGAGAACCACCCGTCGGTCTTCTGCGACGTCCGGCTGCGTCACCTGGATCACGGCAGCACCGACGTCTTCGGACTCGGTGTGCTCGGCTGGGAGCTCTTCGTCGGCCCCCTGACGGACCGGTTGCCCGACGAGTGCGCCGCCGTCGACCGTGCCGAGGGCGACGAACTGCCCGCGGCGCTGGCCCGGTTGCACGGGGCGATGCGCCGTGAACTCAATCTCTCCCTCAAGCTCCCCCGGCCGCTCCGCCAGGCGCTGCTCGAGATGCTCGACCCCTCGCCCACCGGCCGCAGTTCGTCCTTCGAGGCCTCGGCCAACCTGCAGCGCAACTGGTCCGGCATCTGCCTGGCCCTGGACCCGGCACCGACCGGCGCCAAGCCGCGGCTGCTGGCCTTCATGCCCGATCAGTCGGTGGTGACGATCCACACGAGCCGCGGCTGGACCGACCACAGCCCCGACACCCCTCAAGGATCCAAGGAGCTCCAGGCCTTCCTCGAGGAGGAGTTGCGCGAGGCCGAGCTCGTCCACTGCCACGGCGGCGCGGTCGGATTCGTCGACGGCGACGCCCGCTCGCTCCGCGAGGCCCAGTGGGCGCTGATCGGGCAACAGGCCGTGTGGTTCTGCGCGTTCCTCTACGAGTACGACGCGATGGGCCGTCGCACGGTGACCCGCACCGACACCCTGGTCATCAAGTACCTCGTGGACAGACGCTTCGCGTCCGACATCCTGTCGATCAGGCCGAAACGACGCATCGGCAAGGTGGACCTGGTGCCGTTCCGGCTGGGGCAGCCACTGGAGGACGAGCAGGAGGGCCGCCCTTCCTGGGAGGATCTCACCGACGCGGTCCAGAACACGGAGCAGGGCGCGCAGGGCGCCGACGTCCAGGAGATGCTGCGCGCCGTCTCCTTCATGCTGGACTACCAGACCGTGGCGCTCCGAGCCCGCCAGTACCCCTACACGCTCACCGAGACGGAAGACGGCCGTCACGTACTGACCCACGACAGGGGCAGGGAACTCAAGTGGCTGCACGATGACGAGCTGCTCACCGCCTACTGCTCCGATCCCAGACACAGGCCGGCGCTCGGCGACTTCGCCCGGGGTCTTCTCGCCGAGTCCGGCAAGCCCATGGTCGCCGTGGTGCACGACCGGCACAGTCCGTACTTCGGCAGCGGCTCCGTCGCGTTCCGGCTGAGAGAGCGCCTGGACTCGGAGGCCATCGTCGTCGACGCCGCACCCGGGAAGGAGCTGCCGAGCAAGGGATGGCTCCGGCCCAACGACGACTTCGGCACGGAGGTCCAACTCCGCCGGGAGGCACGGGGACTCGCCTCGCTGCGCCAGAAGAGCGGCCTGGCACGCGTCCTGCACACGCCCCAGTCGATCGAGCTGCACGGCCGGCGGGACATCACGCTGGACATTCCGGCGCCGGCCGGTGAGAAGCCTCTGCGGGGCAAGTCGGCCCAGATCATCGCCGACATGCTGCGGCTGCATCCGTTCTACGCCCTCCAGGGGCCTCCCGGCACGGGCAAGAGCACCGTGGTCTCCCATGCGTTGCGCGACTTCCTCAGGACGGAGCACGGCGCGCGCGTGCTGGTGAGCGCACAGTCGAACGACGCGTTGAACCAGCTGGCGGGGAAGTGCCTGGAGCTGCTCAGACCGGCGATCGACAGCCAGCAGGTGCTGATGCTCCGCGAGCAGTCGCGGACGAAGGACGCCGCCGAGCTGCCGGAGGAGTTGCGCCCCTTCACCGCGGAGGCGATCGCCGGGGATCTGGTCAAGCGGATCCGCAAGCGGGTCGCGGACGGCCACATCGGAGCCCGCAACGCTTCGGAGGAGAAGCTGATGCTGCGGTGGTCCGATGTCGCCGAGGCGAACATGGTCGAGTTGACCGAGCGCATCCGGGCCAGCGCCGATGTCGTGCTGGCGACCTGCTCGATCGCGGGCACGCTCACCGACGAGGTGCGCGATCCGTCGGACGTGTTCGACTGGGTGATCATCGAGGAGGCGGCCAAGGCCTGGCCGACGGAGATCATCATGCCGCTGGTCCTGGGCGTGCGCTGGACCCTGGTGGGCGACCACCTGCAGCTCGGGCCGCACCGCGCCCAGGACGTCAAGACGTTCCTGGACAGCCTGGGGTCGCATCAGGACGAGCGGATCAAGCTCCATCACGCGGCACGTGAGAGCTATCTGAGGTTCGTGCAGATGTTCGGCAGGTTCTTCGAGGGCCGGGACTCGGCGATCCGCGCCGAGGCCAAGAGCCCCATGGACACCCTCGTCACCCAGTTCCGTATGCACCCCACCATCTCCCAGCCCTTCGCCCGGGCCTTCTATCCCGACAGCGGCGGCGGCACGTTCCTCAAGCCCGATCCGCAGATCGACGAGTTCCACACCGCCACCAAGCCGGACTATGTGAAGGGCGCGCCGCTGATCTGGCTGGACACCTCCCAGCACACGAGCTGCGAGGACCGGGGGTACTGGTGGAACCCGGGGGAGGTGGAGCTGGTGGAGGACCTGGCGCGTGTGCTGGGACTCGACACCCGGACCGACCCGAAGAAGCTGGCCGTGCTGACCCCGTACCGCAAGCAGGTGGACGAACTGAAGCGCGGGTTCCTGAACGGGCGGGTGCACACCGTCCACTCCTTCCAGGGTGGGCAGGCGAAGACGGTGATCGTCTCCCTGGTCCGCAGCTCGGAACGGGGTACGGAGACGCGGCAGAACGTGGGCCACACCGCCCAGACCGATGTGATCAACGTGATGCTCTCCCGGGCGCAGCAGCTTCTCGTGGTGGTCGGGAACCTGCCTCATTTCGAGCGCCATGGCGGAAGCGCCTGGCAGTCGGTGATCAGGACCTTCCGTGAGGTCGGCAGGATCGTCGACGCCTCGACGGGACAGATCGTCGTCGACGCGGCGACGGGAACGGGAGACCTCCGATGACCGAGACCGCGCTCGTCGCGATCCCCTGCCGTGTCATCACCTTGCGGATGGAGCTCGGTGCGGAGGAAGGGGCCTCCACGCTGGAGGAGCTGGTGCTCAGGGCCGTGGCCGCGGGACGCACCACCGTACGGGAGTTGGGCGAGCTCTTCTCGCTGCCGAACCGGCTGATGCTGGACGTGGTGCACGGACTGTGGAGCCGGGGGTTCCTGGCCGTCGACTTCACCACGAACACGCTGGAGAACACGCAGGCGGCCCAGACGATCCTCGGCGAGCCCGAGGGAGAGCGGCCCGTCTCGTCCAAGGTGCAGGCGCGCAAGTTCCTGTTCGACCCGGTGACGGCCGCCGTGCTGCTGCACCGCAAGGGCATGGACCGGGTCCCGCACGGAGCGATCGCGATGCCGCTCGCGCGCGGCATCTCGGAGACCGACATCCCGCAGACCGAACTCCTGCGCGCGGTCCGGGAGGCCGTCCGCGCGGACCGCAGGCAGCACGGGGTGCGCCAGCGTGTGCTGAACGTGTCCTTCGCCAACCCGATGCTGAGCCCGCCCGAGGCCGTCCACTGGAACACGGTGGAGGTGGTGGTCAACCGGGACCCCGCCACCGATCTGGTGACCGCCACGCCCGTCCAGCTGCCGCCGGGCTGGGGCAGACGCGCCCTGCAGCTCTTCCAGTCCAGGGTGAGCGAGCTGGTGCGCAACCGGCCCGACAGCAGGTTCGTCCAGCAGCTCCAGGCCCGAGAGACCCTGGAGGTGGTTCCGCCCGACAGTCTGCGCTCGCTCCTGGTCGGTCTGGACCGGCTGGCCGAGGGCCTGGAGACCATCGACTCCGGCGAGCTGCCGGACCGGCACCAGGAACTGCGTGCGAAGGCGACCCGGGTCATGGAGCAGCTGGCGGAGGCACGCCGCGGGCGCTGCTCGGTGGAGCGGGTGGCCCCGGGTGCGGGCGTGGAATGGGTGGTGCAGGACCTGATCGAGCGCGCGACCCACCAGCTCGTCCTCGCGCTGCCGCGCATCACCTACGACGCCCTGCACCCGCTCCTGCCCTCGCTGGAGCTCGCCGCGAAGCGTGGCGTCACGCTCGTGTTCCTGTGGGGCGGCACCCCGGCCGCCAAGCTGGAGGGCAAAGTCGCCACCGCCCTGTTCGACCTCCAGAACCGCTTCGCCGAGAACGTGTTGCTCGAACAGCGCAGCAGCAGCAGCTCGGCGGCCGCGGTCGTCTGCGACGACCTGTACGCGTACGTCGGGTCCCGCAGCCCGCTCTCGGAGGACACCGGGGCCGGTGTCCTCGTGAAGCCGGCCGAGGGCACGGACGAGCCGCCGGGCTGTGTGACGGACCTGCTGAGCTGGGCCCGGCGGACGTACCCGTACTGGGAGACGGGGCAGAGCATCGCCCTGCTTCCGGCGGACTTCGGCAGGCGGCGGGGTACGGAGTTCTCGGCGGACACCGGCTCCGTGTGGCGCGACGTCTCCCTGCCGGAGCTGGCGGACACCTGGCGCGAGGACGAGGTCGGCAGCCGTACGCGCTGGTCGGCCCACTGGGGCCGCGTGCTGCACGAGCTCGTGGACGCGGTGGAGGGGGTGTACCGGGGGGATCCGGTGGTGAGAGCCGTGTGGGACGGCATGTACGTCGACCTCGTCCACCACGCCGTCGACAGCGCCACCGAACGGCTCGCGGTCACGGACGACTCCGCCGAGAGCGAGGCCTGCTCGGACGCCCTCGGCGGACGCCTGATGCGGCTCCGGGACCGGGGCGTGGTGATCCATCTTCAGCACCCCCCGCTCAAGGACGGTCGCCGGATCGCCCAGACCTATGCCCAACTGCACCGGCGTCTCGGTGCGGAGCGGACGCTGCGGAGCACCAGGGCCCGGGCGCGCGCGGTGCTGTCCGATCACGAGACCGTCATCGGCAGCTACCGTCCGCTCGGGAACCGGTCCGTGAACCCCGCGCAGGGGCCCGCGCCCACCGAGCTCGGTCTGCACATCATGAGCACCGCGTTCACCACGGACTTCGCCGGGGAGCTGGGCATCCCCGAGTGGTTCGGTACCACCGCGGACGGCGGGGACGCCGACGCGCGGCACGACTATCTGCCGCCGCTGCCCGCCCTCTCCTCGGTACGCGTCGACGCCGACGACTGGACGGTGCTCGACGACCGCTTCGCGGACGGCGCGTCGCCGGACCGGCTGCGCGGCGACTCCGCCGCGCTGCTCTTCGGCTCGACGGGCGACGAAGGGCAGCGACGGCGCTGGGGACGCTGGCTCCTGCACGACGCATGGCAGCGTCACGCGTTCATGGAGGCCTATCTGCTGGCCCCGATGCTCGGTGACGCGGAGTCCCTGCCGCCGCCGCTCGCGGCCGTGGCGGTACCGCTCGAACACGGTCCGCTCGGCGACCAGTTGTTCTTCAGCGCGATGGAGCTGGTCGACGCCCCGCGCGAGCACCGCACCGTCGCCCTGGTGGGCGCGGTCGCCGAGATGCTGCTGCACGGCGGCGACATCGGCCACGAGGTCTGCGAGGCGCTGACGGCGCCCGGCAGCATGGCGGCCGCCGACGTACCGCCCGGCTGGCTCCACCTGGCGCGGGAGGCCGCGAGCTGCTTCCACGTGACCAAGGCCCCCGTGCCGCTCCAGGACATCAACGCCTGGGCCGAACAGCAGAAGCGGGACGCGGACGTCCGGGACGGCTGGACGCGCGTCGTCACCGAGGTGAGGGACTTCGAACGGGCGGAACAGCACTTCAAGTTCCAGGACGGGCAGCGCATGCACCGCGCGATGTTCCGGCCGCCCGAGGGACTGTTCGTCCGCGTGCTGGCCATGGCCGACGGCGGGGCCACGGCCGAGTTCAGGGCGGAGACCGCCGCCGAGCTGCCCGCCGACGCCCTGGAGGCACGGCACCACATGGACCAGTTGGCCACGGAGTTGGGCGTGCGAAAGGTCGAGTGGAGCAAGCACTTGGCGTACGCGCGACGGGTCGCCGACGTGATGGCCACGGCGCGGCGTCTCGCGGCGCTGCAGGCGGCGGCCGAGTCCGAGCGGGAGACGACGGCATCCGGGGCGGCGATGCTCCCCACGCTCGCTCCTGAGCAGCGAGCCTTCGCGCGCCTCCTCGACAGCACATGGCACACGCTCCTCGAGGAGGCGGAGGGACTGGGCGAGCCCGCCCGCTACCCGGCGAAGGCCCTCCTGGGCGCTCTCGCCTCACTGCCGGTGATCGGAAAGGACGACAGATGACCGGGGTTCCACGCGCGCTGTTGGAGACATGGCCGGGCCGTGTCCGGTTCCCGGGCGTCCTGACCGCCCTGGCGGAGCACGGCCACCCCGCGGAAGCGGACCCGCACGACAGTCCGGTGCCCGATGGTGCCGCGGCCGAGCTCGCCGCCGACCTGCTCGCCGAAGCCGTTCTCGCGCACGTGGGGGGCATGCCGCCGAGCGCGACCTTCGACGCGCTGCTCGACCGCGCGGAGCACGACGCGGCCGAGCGTCTGCTCCACGGCGGGGCGGTACTGGACGGGCACCAGGCCGAGCTGCTGGCGCGCAGGCTGGACGACGCACGGGAGGCCCGTGCGGAGTCGGTGCGGCAGCGCGTCCTGGAGTTGGCCAGGCGGGCGAAGGCGGCGGGCGTCGCCTTCGAGGAGCCGGACGTCGCGGCGCTGGTCGAGACCTCCCGGGCACGCGGCGCCGCCGCGGATGAGGTGCTGTCCGAACGGGAGCGGGAGCTGGGTGATCGGGTGGAGGCCCTCGCCCAGGAGCTGGAACTGCTCCTCACGGAACAGGAGCGGGCGGCCGCCGCGGAGACGGGACAGGCCGTTAGGGCCGGGGACGGCGACTTCGCCGTGGTCCGGGTACGGGCGCTGCTCCGGGCCGGCGAGCTGGTCACCGCCCAGGCGCTGCTGAACCGGGAGCCCCTCGGCGTTCCCGTGCCGGAGGCACTGGCGCCGCTCCCGGTGTGGGACAGGGCCTGGATGCCCGACACGCTCCTGGAGTACCAGCTGAACCCGGCGATGCGCAGGCCACCGGAGTTCATGGCGTGGAAGGCCGCCGATGAGGCCGCCGAACAACTGCTCGCCGCCTTCGGTCGGTTGGGGCGGGAGACGTCACCGGAGGCGGCGGAGGGCTTCGCCGACGCGCTCGGACGGTTCCTCGGCGGGCCGGGTGAAGGGGCTGTCGCCCACCGCATCGACGGCGGCTACTTCACCTTCTTCGACGGGCTGTTCAGCGACGAGCCGCTGTCGGGTCTGCATCCGACGGGCCGGGTGGACCTCTTCGTCGCCGATCTGGGAACGACCGCGGTGCCGGCGGAACTCGCGGCGCACGACGCGCATGTCGCGGTCGGCCCCGGCCTGGTGAGCACCGAGTACACCGACCGTACGGCAACCGCCGTGCTGAGCCTGCGGGATCTGCTCGGTCTGGCCGTGCTGCCTGCCGACAGGGCGGCTCGTACCCTGGGCATCCTGGCGCGGCAGTGGCCCGTGGAGGCCCTCATCGGCGACAGCCCGGCGGTGCTCGAGCGGATCCTCGGAAGGGCACCGGAAGCGGCCTGGCGGGCCCTGCGGTGGATCACCCACATGTCCTTGCGAGGAGGAACCACCGCGGTGCGGGCGATGGAGCGCTGCACCGGCATGGATCCCGGGCTCCTGTGGGTGATGCTCCGTTACGCCCAGAACGTGGACGACCGCTCCGTCGGCGGTGACCTCTGGCCGGCGGAGACGGGCGGCTGGCGGAAGGACAAGGCGCTCGTCCGCGCGCTGCGGGCCGAACTGCTGGCCCGCTGCGGTGAACCGGTGGCCCAGGCCGCGTGGTGGGCGGCCCTCTCGGTCTGTGATCCCGAGGACGGACGGGTCTCCCTGGGAGACCTCGGTGACTGGGCCGAGATCTGTTCGGACTGGACCGGCGCCAGGGCTCGGGTCCTGGCGGCGATCGACACGCTGGTGGCCCGTGGTCTGCTCGTCCGGGCGGAGCACGGTGGCGATCGGGTGCCCACGGGGCCGCAGACCCCTGAGGGGGACTCGTCGCTGCGTGTGCCGCTCTCCGGCGCCGTGCGGGCGCTGCGACCCTCGGCCGAGCAGGAGCTGACGGTCCTGCTGAAGGAGATCGAGCGCGCCGGCGGCCCGGAGGGCGGGGCGGACGACGCGGCGTCGGTCACCTCCGACGTCGTCGCGACGCCCGTCGGCTGGACTGCCTGGCATCGCAACCGCTTCGCCCCGGTGCCGTCGTACGCCCGCTATGGGGAGACGGAGCAGCGGGGTGCCCGGGCCGAGGAGTTGGCGACGCTCGCGGATCTCGCGCGTGGCGAGCTGCTGGAGCACTCCCTCGACGATCTGGTCGCGCGGGCGGAACCGCGGGTGGCCGATCTGGGGGCGGTCCTGTCGGATCTGACGGCCCGGTGCAAGGAGCAGTACCGGGAGGTACGCGTCGATCTCCGGTGTCCCGCGTCCTTGTGGGTGGACGTGCCCGAGCCCGTGCTGCGTGCGGTGCTGTACGAGGTGCTGGACAACGCCGCGGAGGCGTTGACGGGCCTCGGCGCCGGCCTGGTGCAGGTCTCCGTCTCGCAGGAGAGTCCCGAGGTGATCGTGGAGGTGCAGGACAACGGTCCGGGGCTGCCGCAGGAGGCGCGGGGCTGGAGGGTGTTCCAGCCCGAGTGGACCACCCGTGGCCCGGATCGCGGATGGGGTCTGCACCGCGTACGGAAGTTCCTGCGGGCCCTGCCGGATTCGGCGGTGGAGGCCGAGGCGCAGGTCTTCAGTTCCTCGCATCCGGCGCTGACGGGCGCCGCGCTGCGGCTCGTCCTTCCGGAACTGGAGGGCACCCCGCCGCTGCCCTCGTGACCCCTGCGCGGGCTACTCGTCCGGTTCGGACTCGTCATCCTGGGCCTGGGCGCGGCGGCCGACCACGGCCGCCGCGGCGAGGGCGCTGGCGAGGAAGGCGGTGGCGACGACCCAGGGCCGGTCGAGGACGTGACCGGTGGCGTGGTCGAGGGAGTAGCGGCCGGCGCCGGTGACGCCGATGGCGGCCGCGGTGAAGCCGAGGAAGGCCGGGTACTCGAAGCCGCCGGACTGGGCGAAGAAGCCCGCGGGGAGATGGACGGCGACCGCGCCCGCCATGGCTCCGGCCGCGGCGGCGCCGGCCGCCGGAGTGGCCAGGCCCAGGGCCAGCAGCGCGCCGCCGCCGGCCTCGCCGAGACCCGCGGCGATCGCGCTCTCGCGGGGCGGCGAGAAGCCCATGGCCTCCATGGCTCCCGCGGTGCCCTCGATGCCGCCGCCGCCGAACCAGCCGAAGAGCTTCTGGGTGCCGTGCGCGGCGAGGACGGCGCCGGTGCCCAGCCGGAGTACGAGAAGCCCGAGGTCGCGTCGGTTCAGGGTGGTCATCAGGGTCTCCCGGGGCAGGCCGAAGGTCGGTCACCTTCCACTGTCGCCTCCGCGCGCGCCATGCCCCCAGCGTTGATGCTCCACTCGGGTGACGTCCCGCCCGGCCGGGGCCCTGGGCGCATGCGCTACATTTTGCCGGTCCTTGACCGCGATCATTCACGATCCCTTCCTTCTCGGAGCCGGCAACCCATGAGCGACATCGTCAACGGCCTCGGCCGGGCCACCGCCTACGGCGCACTCGGCGTGGTGCTGCTGATCCTCGGCATCGTCCTGGTGGACCTGCTGACGCCGGGGAAGCTCGGCCGGCAGATCTGGGAGGAGCGGAACCGCAATGCCGCGACGCTGCTCAGCTCCGCCCTGCTCGGCATAGGCGGAATCGTCTTCACCTCGATCTGGACGACGTACGACGACTTCGGCAAGGGCCTCGCCTCCACCGCCGCGTTCGGTCTGCTGGGCCTCGTGATGATGGCCGTGGCCTTCCTGGTCGTGGACCTGGTCACGCCGGGGAAGCTGGGCGCCACCCTCGTCGACCCTCAGCCGCACCCGGCGGTCTGGGTGACGGCCTCCTGCAACATCGCCGTCTCCGCGATCGTGTCCGCGTCCATCGCCTGATCCTCACCGCTCCATCGGCTCGACCTCCAGGAACCGCCTGCGGCGTGGCCCCCGGTACAACAGCGCCTCCCAGCCGAGTCGCCGCAGGACGGGCACGCAGGCGGTGAGCGCGGCCTCCTCCTCCTGTGCGGCCCCGCCGCCGGGCGGACCCACCCACTCGACGACCGCGGTGCCGGGCCGTTCGCCGGCGGTGACCCGATAGCCGGTCGTCACCCGCGCACCCGCGTCGTCCACCGCCGAAGCCGCCGTCCTCGCCGCTTCCAGGGCGAGGGCCACGGCCCGGATCGGTTGTCTCAGCTCCCACTCCGCGGGCGCGCCCAGCGGGTCGCCGCCCTGCCGGTTGGTCATCCGCCTGATCTGCAGCAGCCCGTCGAAGGCCGCCCGCACCTCCCGCGACCGCTGCTCCCGTTCTCCTTCCGCCAGGGGCGGCCCGTCCCCCGTGGCCGCCTCGAACGTCCCCCGGTTCGTCGTCATGCCCCTACGTTAGGACCCGCCACCGACAACGGCCGAGGTGCGACCGTCCAGGCGTCAGCGCTGGCTGCGGCCGCTCGTCACCGCGTAATACTGCAGGTCCTGCTTGTCGATCGGGCGGCGCACCGGGTAGCGGGTCGTGACGGTCGTCGTGGTCTTTCCGGCGCGCACGGCGGTCGCGGAGCTGTGGCCGGAGCGGAGGGGCAGGAGGCGGGCATGGACTCCCGAGGACGCCTGGTACGTGCCCTCGGTGGTGCCGGTCGTCGTGCGCACCTGGGCGGGTGCCGTGAGGAAGGAGAGGACCTCCACGGTGTCCCTGGGCGTCGCCGTGCCCTTGCGGGGCTCTATCAGCCGGGGCTGGCGTGCGCTGGGCGGGGCGGCGTCGACGAACTGGACGCGTGAGGTCAGATAGAGGGTGTCGCGGACGATCCTCGGCCAGGCGCCGGTCTTGAAGCGGGTCAGGTAGTAGGACGTGAGGTCCAGGTAGGCGTAGCCGTTGTGCAGCGAGGGCGCGAAGTGGGTGCCCTCGGAGTAGTCGTTCCAGGTGGTGAGCTGGACCCAGTCGGCTCCGGAGTCGATGGCGGATCCCCAACTCGCCCGCAGCGTCTCGGTGTTGCCGGCCTCGTCGTACACGCCCTGGTTGGGGCGGGCGTCCTGCACGGAGACGGGCTGCATCCAGATCTTGCCGAGCCGGTGGGCGCGGGCCGCGGCGGCGCCCTCTCCGTCCTGCCGGTTGGCGCTGCGCGCGCCCCACTCGGAGAAGCCGTGGCTGATGGCCGCGTACCGCTCGCGCTCCGGGGTGAAGTCCAGGAAGAGGGGGACGAGCGCGGTGCGGATGCCGTGCCGGGTCTCCAGCTCACGCATCATCGACCGCCACCAGCCGGGGTCCTTCTCCTCGGCCTTGAAGGGGGAGACGACGAGCCGGCCGTCGGGCAGGCGATGGGCCGAGGGGTGACGGGCCAGTCGGGCGAGCATGTCGGCGAGGGAGGCGGGGGTGGTGCTCAGCGATGTCATGTCGGGCATGAGCTGGATCCGGAAGCCGGGGTCCTCCTCGCGGGCGGCCCGCAGCAGCAGTTCGGCGCGGTCCCGGTTGCGTCCGCTCTCGGAGAGCAGGTCGAGGGTGAAGCCGTCGAGCCCGGCGTCGCGTGCGGTACGGATCTCCTGGCGCAGATGGGCCAGTTCCCAGTTCCCTGCCTCGGGCGCGGCGGGCAGCGGCCGGTCGCGCAGCAGCCCTCCGTACGCCCGGTGCTTGCCCTTCTCGCCGTGCGGGGTCAGGTAGTTGCGGCTGTAGTAGTCGCGGTCCGCGGGCTTGTTGTCCAGGGAGAGCGGGTACGGCGTGAAGTAGTGCGCGAAGACGAGCTTGCCCGAGCGGCGCAGTTCGCGGGGTGGGGGCAGGTCGAAGGGGAGGGCGGTGCTGTACGCCGCCGGGGGCGCCGAGGCCGGCTCGGCGGGGGCGTCGTCGCGGAGCGCGCCGGCCGTTCCGATGCCGGCCCAGGCACCGAGGAGCAGCACGCCCAGGGCGAGTCCGGGAAGCAGCCGGCGGCGGCCCGGTGCCCGATGGGTCCGGGCTGGGGGCTTGTCCGCCATGGGCGTCCTTAGGGTCGGTCGGAGCTGCCGCGGGGCCCGCGGACTGGCTGTAGTACAACCGATCGCGGGCGGTGGAACAACCACCGTCGGGTGCGCGCCGGACGGGCCGCGGCGGGCCGTCGCGTACCGCTTCCGACGCGGTCGGTGGAGTGACCGGCGGCGCAGGACGCCATCTGCTCGTTCCGCATCGCGGGCAACGGCGCGCCGAATTGCTCGTGTTCGAGCGGGGTGATCGACGGACCGCCGACCGGCACGGGACGCATTCTCACGCCCTCATGGGGGCTTCCCGTCGGTGTGGTTTCGGACACAACCGGTGCCTCCTCCCCCACCGTTGCCTCGTGTGTCTTCCGCGACCTCCGGCACGTCCTCACCCGTTCGCCCCATGGCCTCACGTGCGTCAACTCCCTTCGCACGGACGTATCATGCGTTCGGCCGTGCCCACACCGGCCTCGATGTCACGAGATGAATGAGCCGTCACCTTCTGAGGTCGTTCGTGTGAACAGCAGCGGACGTGCGGGTCTTTGTCGTACTGTTCCGGGCGTTGCGACACATGTTCATCGATCAGGGGGTCGACGAACGGGCTGACGCACGTCGAAACGTGCCTGGGGGGTACATGTGGCATGCCCGAACAACTGAGACCAACTCTGCAGGGACCGCGGCCGGTTCCGTGGCGACACCGCCGCACCCACGCGCCAAGGCGCGCTGGTACCCGGCCCTCGCGCTGACGGTCGACATCCTCGGCGTGGGGCTGCCCACGGCGCTGATCATGAGTGTAGAGCGTCAGCCGTACGCCTATGTCGGCGCCCTCGTCGCCGCCCTGTGCTGGGTCGGTGTCCGTGCGCTCCGAAGGCGGTACGCGCGGCGGGAACTCGGCGAGTCGCGGGGCAGCCTGCCCGTGCTGCACGACTGGCTGATCCTCCTCGGGGTACTCGCCGTGCTGCGCGCCGCCGCCGATCTGCACCACCCGGCACTGCTCTGCCTCGCGGCACTGATCCCGGCGCCCGTACTCACCCTGACCTGCTCGAAGCTGACCTGGCATCACCTCGTCGCGGCCCGCCGCGAGGCGCAGGTGGTCACCCGGGTGCTCGTCCTCGGTGAACCCGCGGCCGCAGGTGATGTCGCGGAGCACCTCGCCGGACGCACCGAGCATCCGTACGTGGTGGTCGGCGTCGTCGCGATCGGGGACGGCCAGGTCCGCACCGGCGCTCCCGTGGCGACCCGGCTCGGCGTGCCGATGCCGGAGGCCGCCGACGGGGACACCACCCATGTCCTGGCCGCCGCCCGCGAGCTGGAGGCCGATGTCGTCCTCGTCGCGGCCGGCCCTCTGATGGCGGGCGAGCGGCTGCGGCGGCTCTCCTGGGGGCTGCACGACGCCGGTACCGAACTCGCCCTGGCTCCCGGCCTGGTGGAGTTCGCCGTGAAGCGGCTGGAGACCACGTCGGCGGCCGGTATGGCGCTGCTGCGGGTCGCACCGCCGGTGCGCAGCGGTGTGCAGCAGGTACTGAAGTCGGTCATGGACCGCGCCGGAGCGGCCCTCGGGCTGCTCGCGCTGTCGCCGCTCCTCCTCGGGATCGGCGCCGCGGTGAAGCTCACCTCGACAGGGCCGGTGTTCTACAAGCAGGTGCGGGTCGGCCAGGGGCGGACCCCGTTCGTGATGTGGAAGTTCCGCACGATGTTCCTCGACGCCGACGCCCGCAAGGCGGAGCTGTCGCAGGCCAACGAGCACGACGGGCTGATGTTCAAGATGCGCCGCGACCCCCGGGTGACCCGGGTGGGGAGACTGCTGCGTCGCACCTCGCTGGACGAACTGCCGCAGTTGATCAACGTGTTGCTCGGTTCGATGTCCCTGGTCGGGCCACGACCGCCGCTGCCGGACGAGGTGGCGCGGTACGGGGACGTGGAGCTGCGGCGGCTCGCCGTGCGTCCCGGGATGACCGGGCTGTGGCAGATCAGCGGTCGTTCGGACCTGTCGTGGGACGAGACGGTGGAGCTCGATCTCCACTATGTGGACAACTGGTCGTTCACCAGCGATGTCGATGTCATGGCCCGTACGTTCCGCGCCGTCGTCGACGGTCGCGGAGCGTACTGACGGGCCGGCCGCATGACGTCAGTTCTGTTCCCGCCACCAGGCATAGGTGGAGGCGATGCCGTCGGGCAGCGCGACGGCCGGCTTCCAGCCGAGTCCGGTCAGCCGGGACACGTCGAGGAGCTTGCGGGGTGTGCCGTCGGGCTTGCTCGTGTCCCACGCGATCCGGCCCTGGTACCCCGTCACCTCGGCGACGGTCTCGGCCAGTTCGCGGATGGTGAGGTCCTCGCCGCAGCCGATGTTGACCGGCTCGTCGCCGTCGTAGCCGCGCAGCAGTACGGCGCAGGCGGCGGCGAGGTCGTCGACGTGCAGGAACTCCCGGCGCGGGTTCCCGGAGCCCCAGAGCACGATCTCCTCACGGCCCTCCTCGCGGGCCTCGTGGAAGCGGCGGATCAGCGCCGGCAGGACGTGCGAGGTCTCCAGGTCGAAGTTGTCCCCGGGCCCGTAGAGGTTCGTGGGCATCGCGGAGACGTAGGCCGCTCCGTACTGCTTCCGGTACGACTGGACCTGCACGATGCCGGCGATCTTGGCCAGCGCGTAGGCCTCGTTGGTGGGTTCGAGCGGGCCGGTGAGGAGCGCGTCCTCGGGGATCGGCTGGGGCGCGAGCCTCGGGTAGATGCAGGACGAGCCGAGGAAGAGCAGGCGCTCGACCCCGGCGGCGTGCGCACCGGCGACGACCGCGAGCTGGATCTGGAGGTTCTCCTCCAGGAACTGCACGGGGTAGGTGCTGTTCGCCATGATGCCGCCCACCTTCGCGGCGGCGAGCACGACGGCGTCGGGGCGGGTCTCGGCGAGGAACGCCGCGGTCCGGGCGGCGTCGCGCAGATCGAGCTCGGCGCGGGTCCGGGTGATCACTTCGTGCCCGTCCGCGGTCAGCCTGCGGGCGATCGCGGAGCCGACGAGGCCGCGGTGGCCCGCGACGAATATCCGGGCTCGCTCGGGCAGATACGACGGGGCTTCCGTCGGGGCGGTCGTCGATTCAGTCATGGCCCGGATCATGCCAGGCCGACGGGGACCGCAGTACAGCAGATCCGGATTTAAGGCTCGGATCACATAATATCCGCAAGTTACGGACCGGCTGGGGGCCGGTCCGTTCGGGAGGGGCACCACGCATGAGCAAGACCGCACTCATCACCGGAGTCACCGGGCAGGACGGCTCGTACCTGGCCGAACTGCTGCTGTCCAAGGGCTACACCGTGCACGGCCTCGTCCGTCGCTCGTCCAGCTTCAACACCGAGCGCATCGACCACGTGTACCAGGATCCCCAGCAGGCGAACCGCTCGTTCGTGCTGCACCACGCCGACCTCTCGGACGGTGTGGCGCTGGTGAACCTGCTCCGCGACATCCGCCCCGACGAGGTCTACAACCTCGGCGCGCAGTCCCATGTGCGGGTCTCGTTCGACGCACCGCTGTACACGGGCGACGTGACGGGCCTGGGCGCCCTGCGGCTCCTGGAAGCGATCCGGGCCAGCGGGGTCGACACCCGGATCTACCAGGCGTCCTCCTCCGAGATGTTCGGCGCCACTCCGCCGCCGCAGAACGAGCAGACGCCCTTCCACCCGCGCAGCCCCTACGGCGCCGCCAAGGTCTTCGCCTACTGGACCACGGTGAACTACCGTGAGGCGTACGACATGTTCGCGGTGAACGGGATCCTGTTCAACCACGAGTCGCCGCGCCGGGGCGAGACCTTCGTGACCCGCAAGGTGACGCGGGCCGTGGCCCGCATCAAGGCGGGACTGCAGGACCGGCTGTACCTGGGCAACCTCGATGCCGTACGCGACTGGGGGTACGCCCCCGAGTACGTCGACGCGATGTGGCGGATGCTCCAGCGCGACGAGCCGACCGACTACGTGGTGGCGACCGGAGTCCCGGCGACCGTACGGCAGTTCGTGGAGACGGCGTTCTCCCACGTGGGGCTCGACTGGGCGGAGCACGTCCGCTACGACCCCAAGTACGAGCGCCCGAGCGAGGTCGACGCACTGATCGGTGACGCGAGCAAGGCGCAGGACCTGCTTGGCTGGAAGCCCGCGGTACAGGTGGAGGAGTTGGCTCGCATCATGGTCGATGCCGATGTCCGCCTCGTCGAGGACCAGTTGGCCGGCGCGACGGTCCGCATCGACCGCTGACCTGCGTCTTTCTTCGTTACGGCCGCTCCGGGGCGACAGCCGGGGCGGCCGTTTCCCACGATGCGTGGACATACGCAAGGTAGAGGATTGGCCAAATAGGCTTCTCTGCTTGTCATTTCGCCGTACAGTTCGCATTCATCACATGGCAGTTGCACCACTTCTCGCCACATTTACTGGGCTATCACGCCTGGGGGGAACATGCGTAGATCCTGGGGGCTTACCGCTGCCCTCGTCCTGACCGTCGCGGCCGGAGCCGGAGGCTCCCTGGCCCCGACGGCCGCGGCCCTGACGCCGCCGGTGGCCTTCACCGCGGACGATCTGCCGACCTGGCAGACCAACGGCATCGTCTGGGCACTCGCCGAGGCGAACGACACCGTCTTCGTGGGCGGCACCTTCTCCGAGGTGCGCCCGCCCGAAGGCGGCACCGGCACTCCGAAGGAGGCCGTCAACTTCGCGGCGCTGGACGCGGCGACGGGCGCGCCCACCGACTGCACTCTCTCATTCACCGTCGGCAGCGGCACGGCGACCGTGCGGGCCCTCGTGGTCTCGCCGGACAAGAAGACGCTGTACGCGGGTGGTTACTTCGGTGCTGTCAACGGCACCCCGGTCTCCAGCGTCGCGGCGATCGACATCGCCACCTGCACGCCGAAGGCGGCCTTCACCCCGAGCTTCCCCGCCACCGTGCGGGCGCTCGCGGTCACCGACACCACCGTCTACGCGGCCGGCGACTTCGGCACCGTGGAGGGGCAGACCCGGCAGCGGTTCGCCGCCGTCACCACCGCCGGCGCGCTGCTGCCGTTCACCGCCAACGCGGACGAGCCGGGCCGGGCCATCGAGGTCACCCCGGACGGGCAGCGCGTGCTGCTCGGCGGTGACTTCTTCACCGTCAACGGGGCCAACTCGCACGCGCTCGCCGTGGTGAACTCCACGACCGGCGCCGTGACGAAGGCGTACCCCAACGGCTGGATCCCGCAGAACTCCGTCGTCAAGGACATCGAGACGGACGCGACGGGCTTCTACACCGGCAACGAGGGCACGGGCGGTGGCGTCTTCGACGGCCGTATCGCCCTGAACCTCTCCGACTTCGAGCAGCGCTGGCGCGACACCTGCCTCGGCGCCACCCAGGCGGTCCGCTCCTACCAGGGTGTGCTGTACAGCGCGTCGCACGCCCACGACTGCTCCAGCGTCGGCGAGTTCCCGGACGGGCGCCGCTACCACCTGCTCGCCCAGCCGACGACGTCGACCGGCAAGCTCGGCTGGTTCCCGGACACCAACGACGGTCTCGGCGAGGGCATCGGGCCGCGCGCCTTCACCATCTCCGGCACCGGTGCCACCAAGTACCTGTGGGTGGGTGGAGAGTTCACCACCACCAACGGTGCTCCGGCGCAGGGTCTCACCCGCTTCGCCTCCGGCCCCGACACCGGCGCGCCGACCGTGCCGACGGTGAGCGCCGCCGCGGTGACCCCGAGCGCGGTGCAGGTCCGCTGGCGCTCCAGCCTCGACCTGGACGACTCGACGCTGACGTACAAGGTCTACCGCAACGGCGCCGCGACCCCGATCGCGACCGTCCAGGGCGACTCGCTGCACTGGTCGCGTCCCCAGGTCTCGTTCAAGGACACCGCCGTGACCCCGGGCCAGACCTACACCTACCGGGTGACGGCCGGTGACGCGGACGGCAACACCAGCGCCCCGTCCGCGACGTCGACGGTGACGGTCCCGACCTCGCCGGAGCCGTACGCCTCCCAGGTGATCGCCGACGGCGCCGGGCTCTACTGGCGCTTCGACGAGTCGGCCACGCCGTACGCCGCCGACTCCTCCAACGGGAACAACAGCGGTCTGTACGTCAACGCGCCTGTCCTGCGCCAGACCCCGGCCGCCGTCAGCGGCGCGTCCACCGCGGTCGCCCTCAACGGCACGGACGAGCAGATCCACAGCGACCGGCGTCAGGACGTGACCGGCTCGTTCACCGTCGAGACGTGGTTCAAGACGACCACGAACCGCGGCGGCAAGCTGATCGGCTTCGGCAACAACACGACGCGGAACAGCGGTAGCTACGACAAGCACCTCTACATGACGAACACCGGCAACGTGGTGTTCGGCGTCTACACGGGCACGGCCCGGACCCTGACGTCGCTGGGCTCCTTCAACAACGGCGCCTGGCACCACGCGGTCGGCACCCAGGGGCCGGACGGCATGAAGCTGTACGTCGACGGCAAGCTGCTGGCGTCCAACAACGTCACCACCAACCAGCAGTACCCGGGCTACTGGCACGTCGGGGCGGACAACCTCTCCGGCTGGCCGCTGCGTCCGACGAGCACCTTCTTCGCCGGACAGCTCGACGAGGCGGCGGTCTACCCGACGGCGCTCACCGCGGCGCAGGTCGCGAAGCACCACAGCCTGGCCTCCGCGCCCGCCGACACGGTCACCTCGGTCACCGCGTCGGAGGACACGTACGCCAACGCCGGTGCCCCCGGCACCAATTACGGCACGTCCAGCTCGCTGGCCGTGCGCGGAACGGCGGCGTACGAGTCGTACCTGCGGTTCACGCTGCCGGCCGCCCCGGCGGGCACCGTCCTCAAGAGCGCCCGGCTCGCGGTGAAGACCTCCACGGCGGCGGGGGCCGGCTCGGCCGACTCCCAGTCCGTCGTGCCGGTCACGGGTGCCTGGACCGAGGCCGCACTGACGTACACCAACCGCCCGGCGCTCGCCGGCAGTCCGATCGGGACGCTCAGCGGTGCCACGGACGGCTCGGCCGTCTACTCGGCGGCGCTGGACACCTCGGCGATCTCGGCGGCGCTCGGCGGCTCGTACAGCGTCGCGCTGACCAGCACCGGGACCGACCCGCTGTGGCTCTGGTCGTCCGAGGCGTCGGCCGCGGAGGGCACTCCGCAGCTGGTGCTGACCTTCGGCGCCCCGTAGCCGGTGCGCTGAACCGTCCATCCCAGGATGCGGGGCCCGGTCCGCCGGGCCCCGCATCCGACGTACCACGGGAGTTCCCCATGCGTCGCCCTCTTCACCGGCGCCCGGCCGCGGCGGCGGCCCTGCTGACCGCTCTGCTCACCCTCTCCGCCTGCTCCTCGGGCGGTGACGGCTCCGACGGCGCGCCGAAGGCCGCCACGCCCACGCGCTCGGCGGTCGTGCCCGACCGGCAGGCCGAGGCCGAGCCGACCGGCCCCACCCCCTCCGCGACCAAGGGACCGGTCGTTCCGGATGCCGAACTCAAGCCCGTCACGGGCTCGTTCACCGCGGAGCAGAAGGAGTATCTGAGCGGGCGGGTGCCCGAGAACACGGATCCGGCCGCCGTGCTCCAGACCGGCCAGGAGTCCTGCCAGCGTCTGGAGCGCACCGCCAAGCGCGACAAGGACGCGGCGGTGGGCGCCCTCGTCGCCGGGGACATCCCGGACGCCGAGGCCGCCGTGAACCATCTGTGCCCGGCGCAGAAGCCGCTGCTCGCGACGGCGAGGACCGGGTTCCCCGACGGCACTGCCACGCGGCCGAAGGCCGGCACGTACCGCGCGCTGACCAGCGACCCGTCGTGCACCTGGCGGGCCCTGGACAAGGACGGGAAGGTGCTGGCCTCGGGTCCGGCGCTCGGCGCGAAGGGTCCTGTGAAAGCCGCCGTCCCCGCGGGGACGGCGGAGTTCGTCTCCTCTTCCTGCTACGCCTGGCTGCCGGCCTGATCCACCCGGACGGACTCGTACACCCCGAGCAGGGTGTCGAGGACGGCCTCCATCGAGAACGCCTCCGTGGCCAGCTTCCGGGCCGCCACGGAGGCGCTGTCGTTCGCATGACGGTCCAGCAGCGCGGTGACGGCGGGGGCGATGCCCGCGGCGTCCGTGACCACACGTCCCGCGCCGGCCTCCTCGATGTCGCGGGCGAGGCCGTTGGAGTCCGTGACGACGGCCGGGGTGCCGACCGAGAGCGCCTCCAGGACGGACATCGGGAACGGCTCGTCGACCGATGGCAGCACGTAGACGTGGGCGCTGCGCAGCTCCTCCAGCATCCGCTCGGCCGACAGCGGTCCCGGCCGGTCCACCCGGTCACCGACGCCCAGTTCGGCGACGAGCGCGTCCACGGCCGCCCGCTCGCCCTCGTCCGGCCCCGCGAGGACGAACGTGGCGTCGGGGTGGTGGCGCAGGATCTCGGGCACGGCCGCGACGAAGTCCGTGGGGCGCTTGCGGGACTGCAGCCGGGCCGCGTACAGGATGCGGGGCGGACCGGCCGGTGCCGGGCGCGGATCCTGGGCGGGTACGCCGTTGACCAGCCGTACGGCCCGGTCGAGCGGACCGCCGACGACGGCGTCCAGGTCCTTGCGCTCGCGGCCCGTGAGATGGAGGACGGCGGATGCGCCGCGCAGCACGCGCCGGACCGCGAGCGCGTCCAGGATCCTGGCCAGGAACTTCTCGCTCGGATCGACCATGCCGTGCGTCTGGAGCACGAGCGGCCGGCCGGCCCTCAGTGCGGCCAGCGCCACGGGCAGGGTCACCAGGTCGCGCGCGAGGTGGACGTGGACCACGTCCGCGTCCCTGACCAGCGCGCCCGCCCCGGCGAGCAGCGCGGGCGAGGTGATGCCGCTGAAGCCGAGCGGGAGGATCGAGCGGGCTTGGTAGAGCCGTGCGGGCACTCCGTCGACCTCGGTCGGAAGCCGCTCGCCGAAGCCGTCACCGAGGGCCACCAGACGGGGCCGGTGGCCGCGTCGGGCCAGCCCGTGGCAGAGGTTGACCGCCACCCTGACCGGTCCGCCGAAGGCATGGGTGGGGCTGTGCAGGGTGACCGCGTGCAGGACGCGCAGGCCGCTCATGCGGGCACCGGGACCGGACGGCGGCCGTCGGCCGTGTGCAGCGTGAGCTCGGGCAGGTCCTTGTGCAGGGTCGTGCCGGCGGCGACGACCGCGTGGCGGCCGACGGTGACCCCGGCGAGGACGGTGGCACGGGTCGCTACCCAGGCACCGTCCTCGACGGTGATCGGGGCGTTGCGGTAGCGGAAGTCGGCTGCCCGGTGGTCGTGGCTGCCGGTGCAGAGCAGCGCCTCCTGGGAGACGCAGACGTGCGCGCCGAGGGTGACGGGCTCCAGGTTGAGCAGCCAGGCGCCCTCGCCGATCCAGGTGTGGTCGCCCACGGTCAGCTTCCACGGCCACAGGATCCTGACCCGGTGCCGTATGAGTACGCCGTCGCCTATGGTCGCGCCGAAGGCCCGCAGCAGCGCCACCCGCAGCCTGGCCGGGCAGAACCAGGCCATGAAGACCGTGTTCATCACCGCGAACCAGAGGGCCTGCACGAGCTTGCCGCGGCCCTTGTCGTATCCGGCCAGCGTGAAGGCCGGGAGATTCCGCATGAGTCCACCCCCAACAGCGCCTCCCCAGGCGCCGAGAGGATCAGACTAACGGTTGACAGGAGGTGACAGGGGGGCGTCGGTAGACTGCCGCGAAGTGACGTTCCGGGGTGGCGCATTGATGTGCCGGGGGCCGGAAGTCCCGCGATTCCAGGGGGCGGTATGACGACGGATGTACGCGAGACGGCGGCGGAGCCGCGCCCTAGGCCGACGGCTCCCGCGCCCCTGCTCCTCGCCCCTCCGGTCTCCCCGCGCACGCTGCTCTCGCGGGCCCTGTCGATCCCGCTGGTGCTGGGCTTCACGGTGTTCCTGCCGCTGCTGGTGGCGATCCAGCCGGGCGCGGGGGTCCACGACGCCGCGTACTACCTCCAGATCGCGCTGACCATGTACGCCGGGGCCCGGCTCTCGGCCATGATCCTCACGCGTCGACGCAAACTGCTCCAGGGCTCCTTCTGGCTCTTCGTCTACATGGCGATGGGCGTGGCGCCGCTCGCGCAGGCCGTGCTCGGCCGGGTGCCGACGCCGGTGGTGGGCCCGCGCTCCGATCTGACGACGGCGGTGGCGCTGGTCCTGGTCGGCTGCGCCGCGTTCGACCTCGGGTCGCTGCTGGCCCGCGGCCGTCCGGGGGGCTCCGGCCGGGGCGAGGAGCGTCCGGCGCTGGTGCACCGGCGGCGGCTGTATCTGCTGGTGCTGCTGGCCTTCCTGTGCAGCGGGCTCTTCGTCGTCAAGCTCGGCGGGCCCGCGGTGTTCTTCTCCAGCCGTCAGGAGATCATCGCCGGGATCGAGGAGGCGGGTGTCTCCCAGGCCGACTCGCAGGCCGGGCAGGCGTTCCTGCGCGGCTTCGGCACGGTCCCCGCGCTCTTCGCGCTGCTGGTGTACTGCCGTTGGCTGGTCACCTCGCGACGGGCCCGGCGCCGCCCCATGGTGATCGCCGTCTTCCTCGCTCTGGTGCTGCTCAACTGCGTGGTGAACAACCCGATCTCGAATCCCCGGTACTGGTTCCTCACCGTGATGTTCTCGCTGCTGTTCACCGTCTTCCCGGTGAGTGCCGCGATGTACCGGTCGGCGCTGAGTCTCGGGGTGGTGATGGCTCTGATCGTCTTCCCGTTCTCGGACCGCTTCCGGTACGACGAGAAGAACTACCGCCCCGTGGAGACGACGTCGGTCCTGGAGCCGCTGGCGCTCAAGGACTACGACCAGGTCGGCATGTTCGCCAACACGATCACGCTGGTGAACTCGGGCAGCCGGCACCGCTACGGCCGTCAGCTGGCCGGGTCCGTGCTCTTCGTCGTGCCCCGGTCGGTGTGGCCGGGCAAGCCGCGCGACACGGGCGTGATGGTCGGCCAGTGGATGGGGACGGTGAACACCAATCTCTCCTCCCCCGTCTGGGCCGAGCTCTGGATCGACTTCGGGGCCGTGGGCATGGGCGCCGGGATGATGGGGATGGGGTACGCCGCCGCGCGGGTGGACGGGCGGTTCGCCCGGCGGGGCACCCGCAGGGCGCCACCGGGCAGCCTGATCTCCCTGGTGGTACCGCTGGTGGCGGGGTACTCCTTCATCCTGCTGCGCGGCCCGCTGCTCCAGGCGTCGGGCCGGGTGGCGATCGCGCTGATCTGCATCGCCCTGGTGACGACCTGGCGTCAGGACAAGGGCGCCGCGCTGCGCTGACCGTCCTGCTGCTCCGGGACCGGCTCGGGGCGGGTCCGCGCCACCCGGGTCCACGCGGCGAGGGCCTTCAGCGCGGAGCCCGCGGCCAGGCCCCATGCGGCGCCGATCACGCCGCCGACGACGTACCCGCCCAGCATCAGGGCGACCGAGAGCAGCGAGAAGACGACCTGGACGGAGAGCGTGGCGCGCGGGCTGAGGACCCGCAGGGTCACCAGGGCGCAGGTGCCCGCCGCCATCACGGCGTACTGGCTTCCGGTGGCGGGCAGCAGCTCCGCCGCGGACCGCCAGGTGTCGCCCAGGAGCCCGCGGCCCACGCGCTCCGGGAGCGCGTACAGGGCGGCGGCCCAGCCGAGCGCCACGAGCGCGAGGGCGGCGGCGAGCCCGACGGCGGCACGGACGATGGCGCGACGGGAGCCCGCTCTGCCGAGCACGGGCGGGCCGAAGGCGTTGACCGAGGTGAAGAGCGTGTTGAGCGGGCCGAAGAGGGTCGAGGCGCCGCGCAGCGCGCCTACGGCGAGTGGGCTCGCGAGGAGTCCGAGGCCGAGGACGGCGAGCTGGCTGGAGCCGTTGCCGACGGCGAACTCGACGACGAAGCGCCGGCCGAGGTGGTCCTTGCGCAGGAAGCGCCGCGGATCACCGGGGCGGTTCCGCACGAAGGGCCGGAGCAGGGCGAGTCCGAGAAGGGCGGCGGGCAGCGCCGACAGACCCCAGACGAGGACCAGGCGGGCCGGTGAGGAGCCGTGCGGCTGGACGAGCAGCGCGGGTACGGCGCAGGCGAGCCGCAGGACGTCGGCGGCGAGCGCGCGGTGCGGCTGCCGCAGCGCGGAGAAGGCGTACCGCAGCCCGTCCTGCACGAGGACGATCGGCAGGACGGCGCCCAGGGCGAGCAGCGCGGGACCGGTGGCGCCGCCGATGACGGCGCCGGCGGCGAGCAGCGGGAGCGCGGCGGCCGTGGAGGCGGCGGCGGTGAAGGTGACGGCGGACCGGGCGGCGGTGCCGACCTCGTACTCCTCGCCCTTCTCCAGGACGACGCTCTGTCCGACGTACGCCGCGGCCAGACCGAGGAGCACGGTGAAGGCGATGTAGACCATCGAGAAGGCGGCGAAGCCGTCCGCGGTGGACTGCCGCGCCGCGATCACGAGGACGGCGATGTTGGTGAGGCTGGACGCCGCCTGGTCCAGGACCGAGGCGGCGACGGTGACGGCTCGTCTCAACGGTCGCCCGCGCGGATGTCACCGGTCCGGAGGTCCTCGGCGCGCAGCGAACGAAGGGTGACGGTGTCGGAGCCGTCGCCCGGGATCACCTGCTCGGGCTCGTCGGTGAACTCCTCGGCTCCGGAGGGCGCGGGTGCCGGCTGCCGGCTCCGCCCGCCGCCTCCGCCCCGCCGTCCGCCGCCCGCCTGCTTGGCGGCGCGGCGCTGCCCGCCCGCGGTGTGGACGACGGCGCCGAGGACCGTGCCGCCGGCGCCCGCGATGAGTTCGCGGATGCGCTGGAGGTCCGTGCGGTGGACGCCGCGCGGGTCGCAGACGATGAGTACGCCGTCGACACGGTCGACGAGGGCGAGCGCGTCCGCGTAGTTGAGGACGGGCGGGGCGAGGACGACGACGGTCGCGTTCGGGGAGTCGGCCTCGGCGATCAGCCGGGTGACCGTGGGGGCGGTGAGCGCCCGGGCCACGTTCCGTACCCGCTCGCCCGGCACGAGGCCGAAGGAGCCGGACTCACCCGCGTCGACGGAGAGTTGGCGCCGTCCCGGCCAGCCGTTCTCCTCGCTCTCCACCGGATGGCTCCACCGGGGCGCGGCCGCCGCGTGGGCGCGCAGGCGTCCGGCGAGCGTCGGGGTGCGCAGGTCCGCCTCGATGAGGAGGACGTCCTTGCCGGTCTCGGCGAAGGAGGCGGCGAGGTGCGAGGCGACCGCCACGGCCGCGTCGTTGGAGCCGCGCGGGGCGACGACGAGGAGCCGCCGGCGGTCGGCGAACCGCTGGTCGTAGGCGAGCCGGAAGGCGACGGAGCGGTACTCCTCGGCGACCCGGGCGTCCGTGTGGTCGTCGGCGAGCAGGACGTCGGTGGCTCCGCGCGGCAGGGTGCCGAGGACGGGGGCGCGCACCGCGCGGGCGACGTCGCCGGCGGAGCGGGGCGCGGGGTCGAAGACGAGCCGCACCCAGGCGGCGAGGAGGCCGAGCGCCACGCCGACGAGGGCGCCGAGGCCGAGGCTCATGGTGAGCCCGGGGCCGTCGGAGAAGCCGGGGGCGGTGGCGGTACGGATCACGGTGCCGGCCGACATGTCGAGGGACTTGAGCTGGCTGATCCGGGCGTCGAGCTCGTTGATCCGGTTCAGCAGGTTCGTCTTGACCGCGTACTCGTTGTCCCGGGCCGCCCCGTCGGACATCCGGTCGACTTCCTTGGTCTTCTGGTCGTGCTTCTTGGCGACCTCGTCGAGCTGCTTCTGCTGGCCCGCCAGCATCGTGGCCCGCAGGTCCGTCCACTGCTTCTTGCGCAGGTCGAGGTAGGCCTGGGTGACCGCGTTGGCCCGGTCGGCGGCGGCCTGGGGCGTGTCGGCGGTGTAGGTGAACTGCAGGACCTGGCTCTGCGGCGGGTTGGTGACCTGGAGGTCCTTCTGGAGCTTGCCCAGGGTGCCGGTCCAGCCCAGCTTCTTGGCGGCCTGCTCGGCGACGCTGCTGCTGAGCGCGGTCTGCCGCTCGGACCCCATGTTGAGCGTCTTGTCCTGCGAGACGCTGGGGTTGAACGGGTCGTTGACGGGGGCGCGCAGCACGACCTGGCTGGTGGCGACGTAGGTGTCGGCGTTGGACAGGCCGAACCAGACACCGCCGAGGAGGCCGATCCCGATGCCGGCGCCGATGATCGCGCGGTAGCGCAGGAGCTGGCGGAACTGGTCGCGCAGCAGCTCCGGTTCGTCGTCCTCCACCGCGGTGACGTGCGTGTGTGTCACGTGCTCGGACCCCCCAGAGCCTCGTCGATCAGTGCGTCGATCCGGGCCAGTCCGGCCGCCCGGGTCAGATGGGCCTCGACATGACGGGGCCCCTGGGCGCCGAGGGCCTCTGCGGCCGACGGATCGTCGCCGAGTCTACGGATCTCGGCGAGGAGCGCGTCGGGGTCCTCGGGCGGTACGAGCACGCCGGCGCCGGAGCGCAGCACTTCGAGGGCGGTACCGCCCTCGGCGGCCACGGAGGCGACGACGGGGCGTCCGGCCGCGAAGTACGAGGTCAGCTTGGACGGGACGCTCATGTCGAGGACCGAGGCCCGCTGGGTGACGGCGAGGACGTCCGCCGCGGCGAGGGTGTCGGGGAACTCGTCGTCGCCGACGGGCTCCATGAAGTCCAGGTTGGGTATGCCGGCGCCCAACTCCTCCAGGTGAGCGCGCTGGTTGCCGTCACCGAGGAGGACGATCCGGATCTTCGGGTCGCGCCGCGCCGCCTCGACGAGCACCTCGAGTCCCTGCTTGAGGCCCATGTTCCCGGAGTGCAGGACGACGGTCTCGCCGTCGGCCCAGCCGAGCCGCGCCCGGGTCTCGGCGCGGGGCGCCGAAGGGCTGGGCACGTGGGACCAGTTGGGGACGAGGCGGATGCGGCCTCGGTCGACGCCCATGTCGGCGACCTTGTCCACGAAGGTCTCGTGGATGACGCCGACGAGCGTGGCCCTGCGCAGGGCGTACGTCTCGGCCCGGGCCGCGAGCGCCGCGGCCCGGTCACCGCCCCGGATGCCGCTCTGCGCGGCGGCGGCGCCCATCAGGTCCTGGACGACGGGGACGTAGGGGATGCGCCAACGGGCCGCGAGACGGGCGCCGATGACGCCGCCGGCGAGGCTGGGCATCTGGGCGAGAACCGCGTCGGGCCGGGCCATCGAGGGAGGCGCGAGCAGTCCGTGGGCCAGCACGGACGCCTCGAACGCGGCGCGTTTCAGGGCGGTCTGGCGAGGCGGAACGGTGTGGCGTCTGCGGTACACGATGACTCCGGCGCGCTGCTCGGTGCGGCGCCAGGCGCCCGCGTAGGCCGGGTCGAGGGACCAGGAGGGGTAGTGCGGCATTCCGGTGAGCACATGCGTCTCGTGGCCGACCGCCGCCCAGTGCTCGGCTATCTGGGTGGCGTAGGGGCCTATTCCGGCGTGCTCCGGCGCGTAGTTGGTGGACACCATCAGCAGCCGCCGCCGTATGACCGGCGTACCGCCACCCTTGTTCCCCGCTGCCACTTCCCCCACGCTGACGTCCCTCTCCCCCGTACGTGAACCAGCCCTCACCCTAGTCGTTCACCCACTCTCAACGGAACGTGCACGCTATCGTCGGAACTCCTTCGCGCTGGGGAGCGCGAACGCACCTGGGGGGTTTCACACATGACCGATGGACGGCCGTACCGGGTCGGCTACGCGCCGGGCGCCTACGACCTCTTCCACATAGGCCATCTCAACATCCTGCGGCACGCCCGCAGTCAGTGCGACTATCTGGTGGCCGGCGTGGTCTCGGACGAGATGGCCGAGCTCGCCAAGGGGCGGCGCCCGATGATCCCGCTGGTCGAGCGCCTCGAGATCGTGCGCAATGTGAAGTACGTCGACGCGGCCTTCGTGGAGACCGTGCCGGACAAGCTGGAGACGTGGAAACAGGTCCGGTTCGACGTGCTGTTCAAGGGCGACGACTGGCGCGGTACGCCCAAGGGGGACCGTCTGGAACGGGACTTCGCCGGGGTGGGCGTGGAGATCGTCTACTTCCCGTACACGATGCACACCTCCAGCACCCAGCTCCGCCGTGCGCTCGACCTCCTGACGCAGGAGGCCGAGCCGGGCACGGGAGTGGGCGGGGTCAGCGAGGGGCTGCGCTGAGCTCGCGGAACCACTTGGCGAGGAAGGCGAGGAGGAACACCGCGCTCGCCACGGCGAGCGCGGTGTAGCCCCAGCGGAAGGCGGAGCCGCCGCCGAGCAGCAGGAAGACCAGGCAGAACACCCCGTGGTCGACGGGGAGCAGCGCCACGGCCCGCAGGGTTGAGGGCTGGGGCGCGGGTGTGCCGGGGGCCGGGCGGGGCTTGAGCTTCTCGGTCAGGAGTCCGCCGAAGAAGGTGACGACGGCGGCGAGTTGGAATCCGAGGGGGACGAGGAGCCAGCCGTCGGTGCTCGTGCCGAAGTGCTCGGGGTACCGGTAGAAGGCGATGAGCACCGCCAGGTGCAGGGCGGTGATCTTCGCGCAGTCCACGACGTGGTCGAGCCACTCCCCCGCCGGGCTGCCGCCGCCGCGCAGGCGGGCGAGCTGCCCGTCGGCCGAGTCGAAGGCGAAGCCGACGGCGAGACCGAGCCAGATCAGCAGACCGAGTGCCCAGGACGGCGTGGCGAGGGCCACCCCTGCGACGGCGGCAAAACTGAACCCGGCGCTGATCAAAGTGACTTGATTGGGTGTCAGTCCGGCGGCGTACGAGCCTGCCGCGAGGTACCGCCCCACGGGCCGGTTGACGAAGCGCGAGTAGAGCGAGACCCCCTTCGCGGACTTCTGCGCGGATCTCAGCTCGGCCAGCGCGGTCCCGATCGTTCCCACGAACCCCCCCCGGGTCGTCTCTACGTACGGTCGAAAGCCGTACATCTGTACGTGATGATGGCGCACATCATCGCAGGACCCGGGAGGTGCGGGGGTCGATGCCGGTGCCGGACCGAGCAGAACGAGTCATCCGCCCCGGCAGGGCGCGCGGGCGCCGCCGGCGGCCCCAGACGCGATGATGTGCGACGACGTCCTGCGAGGTGCCGGGACCGGCCCCCGGAAAGGGCGCGAACCCGGCACCCCGGATCGTGCGGCGGCCCGGTCACCGGACACGAGGCCGACGGGCGTCACCCGGCGATCATGATCACGACAGGCGATGCGGCCTGTGATCAAGAGCTCGGCGACGCCTCCACGGCTTCGGCGTGGCGGTTCTCCTTGAGGGTGATCCGGCCCTTGCGGATGGTCGCCAGGCGTGGGGCGCGGCGGGCGATCGCGCTGTCGTGCGTCACCATCACGAACGTCAACCCGTGCTCCTTCCAAAGGCCTTCGAGCAGTTCCACGATCTCGTCGCGCATCGACTCGTCGAGGTTGCCGGTCGGCTCGTCGGCCAGGAGCACCTTGGGCCGCTTCACCAGGGCCCGGGCGATCGCGACGCGCTGCTGCTGGCCTCCGGAGAGCTCGGACGGAAGGTGCTTCAGGCGCTCGCCGAGGCCCACGGACTCCAGCGCCTCGGCGGCCATGCCGCGCCGCTGGGACGCCTTCAGGCCCATCGGGACGAGCGCGGTCTCCACGTTCTCCTGGGCGGTGAGCGTGGGGATGAGGTTGAAGGACTGGAAGACGAAGCCGATGTTCTGACTGCGCACGCGCGTCAGTCGGCTCTCCGGCAGCTTCGCCAGGTCGACCCCGTCGAGCATCACGGTGCCCGCCGTGGGCCGGTCCAGGCCGCCCAGCATCTGGAGCAGCGTGGACTTGCCGCCGCCGGTCGGACCCTGGATGACGAGTCGGTCGCCCTCGCTGATGGTGAGGTCGATCCCGGCGAGCGCGTCGACCCTCTCCTGGCCTCTGCGGTACTGCTTGGTGACGCCTGTGAGTTCGTACATGGTGCAACTCCTGCGATACGTGAAGGGGGTTCGGGCTTCCGGCTACTCGACGCGGCGCAGGGCGTCCGCCGGCCGCAGTCGCGAGGCGCGCCAGGCGCCGAAGCCGCCGGCGACGAGCCCGCCGCCGAGGGCGAGGACCACGGCGAGACCGACGGTGGTGACGCTCACGGGGGCGGTGAGGGCGATGTCGAGGGTCTTGCCGACGGCGCCGTCGCGGGCCGCGGTCATGCCGGGGCCGCCCATCATGCGACCGCCGCCGGGGCCGCCGCTGTTCAGTGCGCCGGAGCCGAGTTCGGCGGTGAGGGTGGGGCTGACGGCGGTCACGAGGTAGGCGCCGCCGAGGCCCACGGCGATGCCGAGGGCGCCGCCGATGAGGCCGTTGACGAGCGCCTCGCCCATGACCTGCCGGGTGACCCGGCCGCTCTTCCAGCCGAGGGCCTTGAGCGTGCCGAACTCGCGCACGCGGCGGCTGACCGCGGAGGAGGTGAGCAGACCGGCCACGAGGACGGCGGCGACGAGGACGGCGTACGAGAGCCACTTGCCCACGTTGGTGGCGAGGTTGGCGGCGGTGTCGAGGGAGCCGGAGACGGTCTCGGCGAGATCGGCGGAGGTGGTGACCGTGGTGCCGGAGACGTTCTTCTGGATGGCGGACTTGACGGCGTCGATCTTCGTCGAGTCGGTCGCCTTCACATAGACCGTGGTGATCTTGTCCTTGGAGTCCGACAGGGTCTGCGCCTGCTTCAGCGGCAGATAGACCTGGGCGGCGGACTGTCCGCTGTCGGCGGTGGCGATGCCCACGATCTCGAACTTCACCGCCTTGACCGTGAGGGTCTCGCCGACGTCGAGGCCCTCCTGCTTGGCGTAGGCGCTGTCGATGACGACGACCTTGGCCTCGGTCTCGGAGGTCTTGAAGGTACGGCCCTTGGAGATCGTGGAGGTGGTGAGGGGGCCGAGCTCGGGGGCGGTGACGTCGGTGCCGTAGAGCGTGAAGGAGTTGACGTCGAAGGCGGCGCCCCCACCCTCGACGGTGCCGCCGCCACCGCTGCCGTTGCCGCCGCCCGGGCCGCCGGGCTGGGCCTGCCGGGTGCCCTCCCTGATCTCGCCGCGCCTGAACTGGCCGTCGATCTTGAGGTTGGTGAGGCTGAGACCGCCGACGGCGTCGGCGACGCCGTTCTGCTTCGCGACGGTGGCGACGGTGGAGGCGGGCAGGGTCTGGAACCCCTGAACCATCAACCGGTCGCTGCTCTGCTCCTCGCCGTCCTCCCCGGCGTCGAACTCGAACCGCGGCCGCTGCGCCTGCCCACCCGCCGAGGGCTCCTCACGGGCCTTGGTGACGGTCAGGTCGGTGCCGAGTCCGTAGAGGGATTCCAGGACCTGGGTCTGCGCCTGCTTCATCCCGGAGGCCACGGAGTTGACGACGATGACGAGCGCGATCCCGAGCGCGAGCCCGGAGGCGACGACGAGCGCCGCCTTTCTGCGACGGCGCAGCTCGCGCCGGAGGTAGGTGAAGAACATGGGCGCGAAGCTAGGTGCGCGTGGTGATGGCTGGATAAGGCCCACGTGAGAGCGGCATGAGAGTCGTGACGGGGCATGCGGGCGCGGGGGGACCGCCGTCCGTGTCCCTGGGGCGCCTTGCGTTCGCGGGACGGTCGGGGTGCCGCATGCGTCGGCCTCGGACGGGTGCCCAGGACGGCACGGGGCGTACGCCCCGGGCGAGTCGGAGCTCGGCGGCGCGCGGGGCGCTATCGGACGGGGCCCCAGGCGCTCGCGGGGGCCGGGGTCAGTGGCCGTAGGACAAGGGGTCCGCCAGGACTTCGCGGATGACCACGGCTGCCGCTCCGCGCGCCGCGTCGGCCGAGGTGGAGGCCGGGCGGAGGCGGCCGGCGGTGGGGGTCCAGAGGCCGGAGACGACGCGGTGGGCGAGTTCGGCGTCCACGGCGGGGCCCAGTCGGGGAATCAGACGGGGGTAGATCCCGCCGAGGACGACGACTTCCGGGTCGAGCAGGTTCACCGCGCCGGAGAGGGCGAGGCCGAGCATCCGGCCGGCCTCCTCGACGGCGGCCACCGCCCGCGGCTCGCCCTCCGCCGTTCGGCGCGCCAACTCCTCGACCCCCGAGGACCCGGCCTCCCCCGTCTCCGGGAGTCCCGCCGCCCGCAGGAGCGCCGACTGGCCGGCGTACTGCTCCAGGCAGCCGCGCGAGCCGCAGCGGCACAGCGGGCCCTCCGCGTCGACGGCCATGTGGCCGATCTCGCCGGCGAATCCGTGCGCGCCGCGCAGCAGCTCGCCGTTGACGACGATCGCGCCGCCGACGCCGATCTCGCCGGTGAGGTGCAGGAAGCTCCGTACGTCGCCCAGCGCGCCGAACCACAGCTCCGCGAGGGCCGCGACGTTCGCCTCGTTGTCCGAGGCGACCCGGAGCTCGGGGTGGCCGGGGCGCAGGGCGGTGAGGGCGGCGGCGAAGATCCGGTCGGCGTAGACGCGGTTCCAGCCGAGGTTCGGGGCCTGGTGGACGGTCCCGGACGAGACGAGACCGGGCAGGGCCAGCCGTACGCCCGTCGGGTGGAGTTCCCGTTCCGCCGCCCGTGCGAGGACCCGCGCCGCGATCCGGGCCGCGCGCCCCAGGACGTCGGTGGCGTCGGCCGCGCGGTTGTCGAGTGGTTCGGTGATCCGGAGCCGGTCGGTGCCCGCCAGGTCGACGACGCACACGGACACGTAGTCGACGTTGATCTCGACACCGAGCCCGGCCGGTCCGGTGTCGGCAGCCTTCAGCACCGTCCCCGGCCGCCCCGCCTGCCCGCTGAACGTCTTGCCCGATTCCATCAGGAAGCCCTGGTCGAGGAGGTGCTCGACCAGCGAGGAGACGGCGGCGCGGGTCAGTCCCACCTGCGCGGCGACCGCCGCGCGGGTCGTCTCGCCCGCCTCGTGGACGGTCCGCAGGACGAGGCTGAGGTTGTGCCGTCGCACGCTCGCCTTGTCGGCCTTGGGCGGAGCCGCGTGCGCGTCCCCGGTCCCCGGAGTCTTCTTCATCGTGCGCCGAGCCTAACCCCGGCGAAAACAGTTCAACCACCGAACTCTCTGCGCTACTGTCTGCGCCATGCCCCTTCCGCGCGACTACAGCGGTCAGACCTGTGCCCTCGCCCGTTCGATGGAGATCATCGGCGAGCGCTGGACCCTGCTGATCGTGCGCGACGCCTTCTACGGGGTCCGCCGCTTCGGGGAGTTCGCCGCCCATCTGGGCCTCCCCCGCGCCGTCCTCTCCGACCGGCTCACCACCCTCACCGAGGCCGGTGTCCTCCAGCGCCTCCCGGACACCGGGCGCCGTGAGGTCTACGGCCTGACCCCCAAGGGCGTGGCGCTCTGGCCCGCCGTCCGCGCGCTCACCTCCTGGGGCGACGAGTTCTACGCACGGGACGGCGGCCCGCGCCGCGTCCTCCGCCACGCCGCCGACGACGCCCCCCTCGCGGGGGACGGCCGCTGCACCGGCTGCGGAGCGCCGGTCGAGGCCCGCGACACCCTCGTGACCCCCGGCCCCGGACTCGCGCCCGCCTCCGAGGCCGACGACCCGGTGACGGTTGCGCTCACCCGCCCGCACCGTCTGCTCAGCCCGCTGCTCACCCCGTCCGCCACTCAAGGCCCCGAGAGAGGTTCCCACTCATGAAGATCCTGGTCGTCGGCGCCGGAGCCACCGGAGGCTATTTCGGAGCCCTGCTGGCCCGCTCCGGACAGGACGTCACCTTCCTGGTCCGCCCGCACCGCGCCGCCGTGCTCCGCGAGCGCGGTCTGCGCATCACCGGCCGGGACGACGAATGGTCCGTGGAGCCTCGGCTGCTCACGGCCGACGAGTTGACCACGCCGTACGACCTCGTCCTCCTCTCGGTGAAGTCCACCGCGCTCCAGCAGGCGATCGAGGACATCGCCCCGGCCGTGGGCCCGGACACGGCGATCGTGCCGCTGCTCAACGGGCTCGCCCACATCGACACCCTGAACGCCCGCTTCGGCACCGCACCGGTCCTCGGGGGCGTCGCCAAGGTGGTCACCACCCTCGACGAGGAAGGGGACATCGTCCGCCTCGCGCCGATAGCCCATCTGACGATCGGTGAGCAGGACGGGTCCCCCTCGCCGAGGGTGGAGAAGGTCCGGGCGGTACTGAGCGAGGCCGGCATCGACGCCCTGGTGCCCGAGGACGTGATGGCCTCCATGTGGCACAAGTGGGTCTTCATCACGACCTTCGGCGCGGTGACGAGTCTGATGCGCGGCACGGTCGGTGAGGTCAACGCCGTCCCGGGCGGCGCGGAACTGGGGCCGGCGGTGCTGGCGGAGGCGGTGGCCGTGTCGGCCGCGGCGGGCCATCCCGTGCCGGAGTCCGAACGGTCCGCGACGCTGGGCATCGTGACCGCGCCCGGGTCCTCGATGGTGCCCTCCCTCTACCGCGATCTGGTGGCCGGGCGCCCGACGGAGGTCGAGCACCTCTTCGGCGATCTGGTGGCCAGGGCCCGGGCTCTGTCGGTGCCCACCCCCCTCCTCGACCTGGCGACCCTGCACCTGCGCGTCCACCAGGAACGGGTCGCGGCCGCCCTCTGATCCCCGTGCCCGATCCCGTTGTCAGAGGCCCGCGTTAGTGTGCGGACACATGATCAACCGGGAAAAGGGGAGGGCCCGTGCGGCGCTGGGAGTACGTCGGTGACGGTTCGGACAAGTTCTGGGAGGCCGAGGCGGCCGGGACGTCGGTGACGGTCCGTTTCGGCCGCGTCGGCACCGACGGCCAGACTCGGGTCAAGGAGTTCGACTCGTCCGAGGCCGCGCAGTCGTACCTGGCCAAGGCCGTCGCGGAGAAGGAGCGGAAGGGCTACCGGGAGGCAGGCGAGTCGACGGTCACCGTCCCGCCCACGCCGGAGAGGGCCGCTCCGGAGGTCTCCGAGGCCGCCTCCTCCGCGCCCGCCGTCCTTGCCGAGGAGGACGCCCTCGTTCTGTCCGCGGCCTGGAAGCGGAAGCTCCTCCCGCGGCGCGGAGGCGTCCGGGTCGACGTACCCCCGGTGGACGGCGACGCGCCCGAGAAGCTCCGGGGGTGGCTCGCGCGGGACGCCGAGGCGATCGAGCGCGCGCTCGACGGCTCGCGGAGCGATGCCGTGCTCGTGGAAGCGGCCCGCTCGCACCGGGACGGCGTGCCGAACGCCGTCGGCGCGGCGGTGCTCGCGCGGTTGGTCAACGCCCAGGGCGAGAGCTACGCGGTGGTCGCGGACGCCTGGACGGCGGAGTTCGGGCTGGCGTTCGCCGCCCGCGCCGCCGTCGAGCTGCAGGAGACGCAGAACGACTGGCACCAGCAGGGCCACCGGAGCTTCCTCGTCGGCGTGCGGGTCGAGCAGGAGGGCTCCGGCTCCTGGGGGCGGAAGACCTCGCGGGCGGCGCTCGACCGGGTCCGGTCCCTGCTGGCGGTGGCGGACGAGACGACGTACCGGGCTTCGGTCGACGCCCTCGCCACCCACCGGGACAGCGTCCGCAGGTCCGTCTCCGTGTCGTTCCTGGTTCCCTCGGAGAGGGAATGGGTGGAGGAGTGCTGCGCACAGCGCCAGGCGCCGGCACACATCGAGGCCGGTGTACGGGAGATGCTGCTGTGCTCCCTCGGATCCGCCGAGCAGGTCGCGCTGTTCGGCGACCGCTGCGAGCTCGACTGGCGAGGCTGGAGCCCCGCCGTCGTCGCGACGCTCGGCGAGGGCGTGGGGGCCGCCATGGCGCCCCTGCTCGCCGGTGAGCTGAACCGGGAGTACATCGACACGGACGACACCAAGGCCATAGCCGCCGCTCTCGGCGAACTGCCCTCGGACACGGCCTTCCGCCATCTGGTCGACCGTATCGACGACAAGCACGTACGGGCCGCCCTGATCACCGCCACGCACCGTTTCCCCGTGCGGGCGCTGCGCCTGCTGGCGGAGGCCTCACGCGGTTCGGGTGAGCGCGCCTCGCTCGCCGGACGGCTGCTCCGGACGCATGTCGCCGCCCACCGTGAGACGGCGCTCGCCGTCCTGCCCGAACTGTCCGATGAGGTCGCCGAGATCGTCGGTCCGCTCGCGCGCCAGGACGGGCGTGTCGAGGACGTCCCTGTGGAGTCCCTGCCGGAACTGCTGACCGCTCCGCCGTGGACGCGCCCCCGCAAGGTCGTCAAGCCACGGGTGGTGACCGGGCTCGTCGCCCCGTCCGACTCCCGCATCGAGTGGCAGCCGGGCGAGCGGCAGCAGTGGACGACCGCCGAGTCATGGGTCTCGGGCTGGGAGCCGTACCGGCCGATGGAGGAACTGGTCGAACAGCTCCGCTCGGGCAGGCTGAGCTCCTGGCACGACGTGGCGGTGTTCACCCACGCTCCCGTCGACGACGTCCGGCCGCTCCTCGCCGAGTGGAAGGGCGGCGACGCCGTCTACGACGGACCGAACACCTTCAAGCCGCTCGTCGCCCGGCATGAGCTGGCCGCGCTGCCGGCGATGCTGCGGAGCGCCGCGAGCCAGCCGACGTCGCATGCGCCGGTCCTCCTGCCGTTCGTCGATCCGGCGGTGGCCCGGCTGATGGCCGACTGGCTGGAGCGGCTCAAGACGGCCGGGAAGACGGCCATGGCCTGGTTCGTCCGGCACGGCGTCGAGGCCGCACGGCTGCTCGTGCCCGACGCCCTGGGCAAGCCCGGTGCGGCGCGGACCGCCGCCGAGCGGGCGCTGGGGGTGATCGTGTCGGCGCACGGCGCGGACGTCGTACGGAAGGCGGCCGCGGAGTACGGCGCGGAGGCGGCCGAGGCGATCGAGATCCTGCTCGACTCCGATCCGTTGGAGGCCGCGCTGCCCGCGCGGATGCCGCAGTTGGGCACCTGGGCCGATCCGCCCGCCCTGCCGCAGCTCGTGACGTCCGCAGGCGGGGGCCTGCCCTCCTCGGTCGTCGGCCATGTCCTCACCATGCTCGCGCTCTCCAAGCCGGGTGCGCTGTATCCGGGTGTCGCCGTCGTACGGGAGCTCTGTGCGAAGGACTCCCTCTCTGCGTTCGCCTGGGCGCTGTTCGAGGAGTGGCGGCTCGCCGGGATGCCCCCCAAGGACGCGTGGGCGCTGCATGCCCTCGGCTGGTTCGGGGACGACGACACGGTCCGCGCGCTCACCCCGATCATCCGTGCCTGGCCGGGCGAGGGCGCGCACCACCGGGCGGTCGACGGGCTCGACGTCCTGGCCGCCATCGGTACCGACGTGGCGCTCCTGCATCTGCACGGCATCGCCCAGCGGGTGAAGTTCAAGGCGCTGAAGCTCCGCGCGCAGGAGAAGATCTCCGCCGTGGCGGCGGAGCTGGGCCTGACCGGCGAGCAGCTGGCGGACCGTCTGGTGCCGGACCTCGGTCTGGACACCGACGGGAGCACGGTCGTCGACTACGGCACCCGCCGCTTCACGGTCGGTTTCGACGAGCAGCTCAGGCCCTTCGTACGGGACGAGAGCGGCCGGCGCCTCAAGGATCTGCCGAAGCCGGGTGTACGGGACGACGCCGAGCTCGCCCCGGCCGAGCGCAAGCGGTTCGCCGCGCTGAAGAAGGACGCCCGGACGATCGCCTCGGACCAGGTGCGGCGCCTGGAGGAGGCGATGGTGACCCGGCGTTCCTGGACGGGCGCTGAGTTCCGGCAGCTGTTCGTGGACCATCCGCTGGTCTGGCACCTGGTGCGACGTCTGGTGTGGCTCGCCGAGGAGGAGGGGACGGTCACCGCGTTCCGGGTGGCCGAGGACCGTACGTACGCGGATGCCGAGGACGAGACGGTGGCCGTCGCCGACGACGCGACCGTCACGCTCGCCCACCCCCTGCACCTGGGGGACACCCTGGTCGAGACGTGGTCGGAGCTGTTCGCCGACTACGAGATCGTGCAGCCGTTCCCGCAGCTCGGACGGCCCGTCCTCGCGGTGACGGAGGAGGAGGCCGGCGGGGCGCGCCTGACCCGCTTCGAGGGCATCACCGTGCCCGTCGGGAAGCTGCTCGGACTGCAGAAGCGCGGCTGGGAGCGGGGGCAGCCGCAGGACGCGGGCGTGGAGCGGTGGTTCTCGCGCCGCATCGGACCCGAGTGCTATCTGGTGATCGCCCTGCACGAGGGCATCGCGGTGGGCGTGGTCGACATGTTCCCGGACCAGTTGCTGGAGACCATCTGGCTGGACAGGCAGCCGGGTGACCACTGGGGCAGCCGGGAGTACCGGCTGAAGTTCGCGGACCTCGACCCGGTGACCGTGTCCGAGCTGCTGGCCGATCTGACGGAGCTGACCTCGTGAGCACTTCCCTCGCACAGGCCCCGGAGGAGCGGCTGCAGCGGCCACCGGCCGAGATCCGGTACGCCGAGGAGCTGGCGGCCCTGCGGGCCGGCGACACCGATCACCGGCCCCCGGGCTGGCGGCTGAGCCTGCTGGCCGCGCGCCGGTTCATCGTCGGTGACGACGAGGCGGGCGTCAGCCGGAAGTTCGTCGGCGACACCGCCCTGGTCGAGCGCGCGCTGGTGACCCTCGCCACCAACCGCGGGCTGATGCTGGTGGGTGAGCCGGGCACGGCCAAGTCGCTCCTCTCCGAGCTGATCGCGGCGGCGGTCAGCGGTGACTCCACCCTCGTCGTCCAGGGCGGAGCGGCGACCACCGAGGACCAGATCAAGTAC
>NZ_JBHTTQ010000031.1:8879-72963 GCF_042794475.1 Streptomyces sp. NPDC056527 | reverse complement strand
GGGGCGGGGCGCCGGGTGAGGGGTGAAGCGAGGGGCGCGGGGTAGGACCCGCACCGGCCACCGCGGCGCGACGGCGGTGGCCGGTGCGGGAAGGGGTGGTGCTTCCCCCTGCGTGCCGTGGCGGCACGCACGCCTGGGGCACCCGCGCGCGGACCGTCCCCGACATCCCCCGTGACGGCTCCGTGCGCCCGACCAGTCTCCGCGCGTCCGTTCGGCGCTGTCTTTGGCCTGGAGCGCACAGCTCATTGACGCTGCGCGCACTCCCGGTACTCGCTGGGCGTGCAGCCGTAGGCCGTCCGGAACGCCCGGCTGAAGGCCGCGTGGTGGCGGAAGCCCCAGCGGGCCGCGATGTCGTGGACGGGCGTCGCCCGCCGCGCCGGGTCGGCGAGGTCGTGGCGGGCGCGGTCCAGGCGGCGGTCGCGGATCCAGCCGGAGACGGTGACGCCGTGTTCCTGGCACAGCAGGTGCAGATAGCGCACCGAGATGTGGTGGGCGGCGGCGATGGTGTGCGGGGTGAGTCCCGGGTCGGCGAGCCTGAGCCGGACGAACTCCTGGATCCGCAGGAACAGCGCGTGCCGGCGGCTCTCGGGCTCCTGCGCGCTCTCGGCGTCGACGTACGGGCCGGCCGCCCCGGCGAGGAGGTCGAGCATCACCCGTGTCAGGCGGGGCGCGTCGCTCTCGTCGAAGGACGCTCCCCCGAGGGCTCCGCCCTGAGGGGACCCCCAGTCGGCGACGAGCCGGACGAGGAACTGGGCGAGCATCGCGCCGAAACCGGAGTCCGAGCCCATCCGAAGGGCCACGAGCCGTTCGGCCTCGCGGGCGGGGAGCGGAAGGAGCGCCTTGGGGAACTGGGCGACGATGTGCCCGAGCTGTCCCTCCTCGCTCCGCGTACCGCCGTGGAAGGGCAGCGAGGAGTCGTAGACCATCAGGTCTCCGGCGCCGAGTGTCGTGTGCCGGCCGCTCTGGGAGATCCACATCTCGCCGCTGAGGGTGAGCGAGAGCTGGTAGTAGCCGGGGTCGGAGCGGCTGATCAGCCGGGGTGTGCGGCTGCTGTTCAGGGGCCGGTAGCGCATCGCGGTGACCTGGACGGCGCCGAGGTCGAGGATGTGCGCCTCGGCGTGGAAGTCGTCGGCGTGCTCGCTGCCGATGACGGTCGGAATGAGCGCTCTGGCCGTCAGGTCGTGCCACCCGCCGAAGCGTTCCGCCGGGTCCAGAGAATCGGTCGTGAAGTGGTGGACGTCCATGACTCCCCCGAGTCGCGTCACACGTCGGTCAGTTGCGGCCCAGGATGCCCCGGTCGTACGCCACCGCGACCGCGGCAGCCCGGTCCTTGACGCCCAACTTGCCATAGATGTGCGTCAGATGGGTCTTCACCGTCGCCTCGCTGATGAAGAGCTCGGCGGCGATCGCACGGTTGGCGGTGCCCCTGGCGACGAGTTCGAGGACCTCGCGTTCGCGCGCGGAGAGGCTCTCGTCCACCGGCGCCGCGGGGGTGCGGACCCGGGTGACGAGCCGGGAGGCGACGGCCGGGGACAGCACGGTGCGGCCTTCGGCGGCCGCCCGGACCGCGGCGAACAGCTCCTCGCGGGGCGCGTCCTTGAGGAGGTAGCCGGTGGCTCCGGCCTCGATCGCGGGCAGCGTGTCCGTGTCGGTGTCGTACGTGGTGAGGACGAGGACCCGGGAGCGGGCCCCGCGCCGGGTGAGCTCGGCGATCGCGTCGACGCCGTTGCCGCCGGGCATCCGCAGGTCCATGAGGACGACGTCCGGGTCGAGGCGCAGGGCGAGTTCGACGGCCTCGACACCGCCGGACGCCTCGCCGAGGACCTCGAAGCCGGGCGTGCCCGGGGTGCCGGCGGTGAACATGCCGCGCAGGCCGTCCCGTACGACGGGATGGTCGTCGACGATCAGCAGGGTGACGCGCTTGTGCTCAGCCATGGTGGACCAACGGTACGCGGGCGGAGATCGCCGTGCCCTCGCCGGGCCCGGTCTCCAGGGCGACGGCGCCGGTGAGCCGTTCGGCGCGGGCTCTCATGCCGTCGAGGCCGAAGCCGCCACCGCCGGTGCGGGCGGGGACCGCGCCGGGGTCGAAGCCGCGGCCGTCGTCCCGTACGTCGAGAGTGACCTCGTCGCCCATGTAGGAGAGGGTGACGCCGGCCCTGGACGCGCCGGAGTGGCGCTCGGCGTTGGCGAGGGCCTCCTGGGCGATGCGCAGCAGGGTGGCGGCGACCTCGTCGTGCAGGGGTTCCTCGGTGCCGGTGACGGTGAACCGGGCCGTGATGCCGGTACGTTCGGCCCAGTCGGCGACGGTCTTCCTCAGCGCCTCGGGGAGCGTGTCGTGCTCCAGGGCGACCGGGCTCAGGTTCTGCACGGAGCGGCGGGCCTCGCCGAGGCTGTGGCGGGCGAGGTCGGCGGCTCGCTGGACGTGGGTCCGGGCGAGTTCCTGGTCAGGGGTGGCGGTGACGACCTGGAGCTGGGCGATGATCCCGGCCAGGCCCTGGGCGAGGGTGTCGTGGATCTCGGCGGCGAGCCGCCGCCGCTCGTCGGCGACGCCGGCCTCGCGGGCCTGGAGCAGGAGTTGGGCCTGGAGGGCGGCGTTCTCGTCGAGCGCCTGTTCCAGACGGGCGTTGGTGCGGGCGAGTTCGGTGATGGTGGCGGCCCGCTCGGCTGCCTTCTCGGCCTCCTTCGTGCCGAGGTGGGAGAAGACCACGGCGAGGCAGGCGTTGAGGGTGAAGAGGCCGCCGAAGACGAACCAGCCGACGAGCGACGCGGGCGGCAGACCTCCGGACTGGGCACCCGCCATGGTGACGGCGGTGCACAGGAGTCCGGCGCGCGCGAACCGAAGGGGCAGGAGCTGTACGGCGTCGAAGAAGCCGATGCAGGCGTAGACGGAGAAGAACGGGTTGAACCAGGCGAGCGCGAAGGCGAGCGCGGTGCGCAGGACGAAGTAGCAGAGGGACGCGGTGCCGGGAGCGCCGGGGACGAGCCCCGCCTGCTCACCCGTGGCCGATACGGAGGGCCCGGTCGCCGCGGCGTCGACGGCCCGCACGGTGGGGTCGGCGCCCCCGCCGTCGGCCGACGCGGTCGGATCGGGCTCCGCGGCTCCGACTCGGCGTTGGCGGGCGTCCCAGCCGAGTTGGAGGGCGAGCGCCGCGACGACCAGAACCGCGGTCGTGGCCATCTCCGTACGGTCCATGATCTGGTCCGCGGCCGCGGCGGCGAGGATCGTGGCGAGGGCCAGCAGGCCGTGCGGCCCCCAGCGGAAGAACTGTCGCCAGCGTTCCTCGACCGTCATCGCCATCATCGGCTCTCCCCCATGCCGTCCCTATTCCCAGCGGAACCAGCGCGCGGCCGTGGCGGTCAGCACGACCGTCCACAGTGCCATGGTCCCGAGCGCCGCCCATCCGGGCCAACCGCCGGTCGTCGCCGCGTCGAGCGCCTGCGAGGCGGCACCGTACGGCGTGAACTCGACGATGCGCTGCAGCGTATCCGGCATGGCCTGGACCGGGACCCAGACGCCCGCCGTGAACATCGTCGGGAAGAAGACGGCCGACCCGACCGCGGTGGCGATCTTCTGCGTACGGGAGACGGCACAGACGGCGGCGCCGAGGGCGAGGCCGCCGGCGATCGCGAGCAGCAGGGCGAGGACGTATCCGGGGAGGTTCTGCGGCAGCCGGACGCCGAAGGCCAGCCGGCCGACGGCGATGACGAGCGCGGAGGAGAGGAGGCCCGCGGCACCGTGCAGGGTGATCTGGGCGGTGAGGAGGGAGACCGGGCGGACCGGGGTGGTCGACATCCTTCGCAGGATGCCGCGTTCGCGGTAGCCGGCGAGGACGGGCGGCATCGCCTGGAGCCCGGCCATGATCATGGCGAAGAGGACGGAGACGGGTACGTAGAGGTCGATGACGCGGCGGCCGCCGAGGTCCTCGGACGCCTCGCGGAAGGACGGGATCAGTCCGAGGATCACCAGGAGGACGGTCGGCGAGACCATCACCCAGAACAGCGTGCCGGGTTCGCGGGTGAAGAGTCGGACCTCGGTCTTCAGGACCGTGGTGGTGGCGGTGCTCATCGGTCGTCGGCTCCTGTCAGGTCGAGGAAGGCATCGTCGAGGGTGGCGTCGACGACCCTCAGCTGGTGGGCGGTGACGGCGCGCCGGGCGAGGAGCCGGATGAGGGCGTCGACGGTCTCGTCGGTGCCGCTGACGACGGTCCGGCCGTCCTTCGTCTCCACGGCGGCCACCCGCGGCAGGGCACGGAGTTCCGCCGGGTCGAGGGGGGTCTCGGCGGCGAAGGAGATCACCTTGGAGGCGGTGGCGCGGCCGATCAGCCCGTCGGGGGTGTCGAGCGCGGCGATCCGGCCCTTGTCGATGACGGCGATCCGGTCGCAGAGGCGCTGGGCCTCCTCCATGAAGTGGGTGACGAGCAGAACGGTCACCCCGCCGGCCCGGACGTCCTCGACGAGGGACCAGGTCTCGCGCCGGGCGCGCGGGTCGAGCCCGGTGGTGAGCTCGTCGAGGACGACGGCGCGCGGGTTGCCGACGAGGGCTAGCGCGATGAAGAGCCGCTGCTTCTGCCCGCCGGACAGCTTCCCGAACCGGGCTTCGAGATGGGCGTCGAGCCCGAGCCTCTCGGCGAGGTTCCGCCAGTCGGCGGGCCGCTCGTAGAAGGAGGCGTACAGCTCCAGGGCCTCCCGTACGGTCAGTTTGGCCTGGAGCTCGCTCTCCTGGAGCTGCACCCCGAGGATCCGGGTGACGTCGGCGTGCCGGGCGACGGGGTCGAGCCCGCCGACGCGCACGGTCCCGGCGTCCGGGACGCGGAGTCCCTCGACGCACTCGACGGTCGTGGTCTTGCCGGCCCCGTTGGGTCCCAGGATCCCGAAGATCTCCCCCTCGGCGACCTCGAACGAGACGCCGTCGACGACGCTCCGGCCGCCGTAGGCCTTGCGCAGGCCCTGAACTTCGATCATTGGCATGACTCAAGCGTGGCCGCGGAGGCGGTCCGGGGACATCGGCCATCGCGCTCGAAGCACGATCAACCGATCGGTTGATGGCCGGTACGACTCCGGGAGCGGGGAGCCCTCGCGACCCGCGGACGGTCGTGGGCCGGTGCGGGGGAAAACCAGGTGAGGGTTGTCAGTGGTGAACCCTAGGCTCGGACCTGATGCCCGGAGAACATGTAGTCGCCAAGGAATCCCCCGACCGCTCGGCCGTGCGCACGCTGTTGCGCCTGTGGCCCTATGTACGACCGGTGCGGGGGCGGTTGGTCACCGCCGCCGTCGTCGCGATCGTCGCCTCGTGTCTGTCGCTCGTCATTCCGCTCGTCCTGAAGTGGATGGTCGACGGGCCCGTCGCCGCGGGTGATCCGGGCGGCGTGTGGCTGGGCGCGCTGTATCTGCTGCTGCTCGGGATCGCGGAGGCGGTGCTCTTCGGCTTTCGGCGGTGGCTGGTCGCGCGGCCGCTGGCCGGGGTCGAGGCGCGGATGCGGGCCGATCTCTTCTCGCGTCTGCAACGGCTGCCGATCGCCTTCCACGACCGGTGGGCCTCGGGTCAGCTGCTGTCCCGCGGCACGACCGATCTGATGCTGGTCCGGATGTTCCTCGCCTTCCCCCTGACCTTCCTGCTGGTCAACGGCGTGACGATCCTCGCCGGTTACGTCCTGCTGCTCGGCCAGGACTGGACGCTGGGCCTGGTGCTGCTCACCCCCGTCGTCCCGCTGGTGATCCTCTGCTCGCTGTTCGAGACGAAGTACTCCGTCGTCGCCCGGAGCGCCCAGGACCAGGTCGGCGATCTGACCACCGTGGTCGAGGAGAGCGTCCTCGGCATCCGGATCGTCAAGGGCTTCGGCCGCCACCGCAGCCAGGCCCTCGCCTTCCGTGAGCTGGCCGAGCGGCTGCGGGGCACCGAGCTGGTCAAGGCTCGGCTGCTCGCCGGGATCTGGGCGCTCATCACGATCATCCCGGAGCTCGCGATCGGCGCGGCGCTCGTGCTCGGCACCGTCCAGGTCGCCGACGGCGAGCTGTCGGCCGGCACGCTCGTCGCCTTCCTGTCCACGGCGCTCGCACTGCGCTGGCCGGTGGAGTCGATCGGCTTCCTGCTGGCGATGAGCCAGGAGGCGTCGACGGCGACGGAGCGGTACTTCGAGGTGATGGACGAGGCTCAGGAGACGCCGGGGCCGCAGTCGACTCCCGTACGGGCCGCGGGCGCCTCGCCCTCGGACGGTGTGCGGTTCGAGAACGTCACCTTCCGCTACCCGGACGCGTCGGCGGACACCCCTCCGGTGCTCGACGGCATCGACCTGCACATCCGGCCCGGCGAGACCCTCGCGCTGGTGGGCGGGACCGGTTCGGGCAAGACCACCCTGACGGCTCTCGTCCCCCGGCTGCACGAGGCGACCGGCGGACGGATCCTGCTCGACGGCGAGGACATCACCCGCATGGAGCGCGAACGGCTGCGCGCGCTGGTGTCGGTGGCCTTCGAGGAGCCGACGCTCTTCTCGGCGAGCGTGGGCGAGAACGTACTGATGGGCACGGGGGCGGGGGCCGGCGAACCGGAGCTGCGGCGTGCGCTGGGAGTGGCCCAGGCCGAGGGGTTCGTGACCGCGCTCCCCGAGGGCGCGGCGACCCAGGTGGGCGAGCAGGGCCTGAGCCTCTCGGGCGGCCAGCGCCAGCGCCTCGCCCTGGCCCGCGCGGTCGTCGGCCGTCCGCGCTTCCTGGTCCTCGACGACCCGCTGTCCGCGCTGGACGTCCACACCGAGGCCCTGGTGGAGGCGGCGCTGCGGGAGGTCCTGCGCGAGACGACCGCGCTGGTCGTGGCGCACCGCCCGTCGACCGTCATGCTCGCGGACCGGGTCGCGCTCCTGTCCGAGGGCCGGATCGCGGCGGTGGGCACCCACCACGAACTGCTGCGGAGCAACGCCGAGTACGCCTGGCTGATGTCGGGCGAGGGGAACGAGGAACGATGACGGATCCCACGACGACATCAGCGACGGACACGGAAGGAACGGCTCCGGGCAAGGCACCCGGGACGCCGACGGCCGCGCCCTCCGGGACGGACGCCGGCCTGACGAAGGCCGGGGCGTCCGGGGACCGACCCGGGGCGTCCGCCGCCGGTGCGCCCCACGGCGATCCCTTCGACCAGGACGATCTGCCCACCGCCCCCGGGGCCACCGGCGCGCTGCTGCGTTCGCTGCTCTCCGCCCACCGCGCGCGCGTGGCCGTCGCCGCGCTCGTGCTCCTGGTCCAGCAGGCCGCCGTGCAGGCCGGTCCGCTGCTCGTCGCGTACGCCATCGACCGCGGCGTGCCCGCCATCCGGGACGGGGACTACGGGCCCGTCGTGGCCGTCGCCGTCGGGTACCTCCTCTGCGCGGCGGCCGCCGGACTCCTCCAGTACGCCTTCGTCCGCGGCGCCGCCCGCGTCAACCAGGACGTGCTGCTCGACCTGCGCGGGCGGATCTTCCGCCACGCCCAGGCGCTCAGCGTGGACTTCCACGAGCGGTACACCTCCGGCCGGCTCATCTCCCGCTCCACCACGGACGTGGAGTCCCTGCGGGAACTGCTCGCCGAGGGGCTCCAGGAGCTGATCGGCGTCGTCCTCGCGTTCGTGTACATCTCGGCGATGCTCCTCTGGCTGGACCTGGGCATCGGCGCGGTGGCCGTCGCCTCCTTCGTACCGCTGTATCTGCTCGTACGGATCTACCAGGGGCGCGCGGCCCTCGTCTTCGCCGAGCGGTCCACCGCCATCGCGGGCGTGATCGTGAAGTTCGCGGAGACGATGAACGGCATCCGGCCGGTACGGGCGTTCCGCAGGGAGCGGGCCAACGACGCCGAGTTCGCCGCGCTCAACCACCGCCATGAGCGCAGCAACGGCGACTCGCTCCTGGAGATGGCCCGCTATGTCGTCGGCTCGCGCCTCGTGGCGAACACGGCCGTGGCCGGCATGTGCCTGTGGGGCGCCTACCGGGTGGCCGGGGGCACCCTGGCGCTCGGCGTGCTGGCGGCGGCGGTGCTGTACATGCGGCGGTTGTACGACCCGATCGACCGGCTCGGCATGTTCCTCAACTCGTACCAGTCGGCGGCCGCGTCGCTCGCCAAGATCGCGGGCCTGCTGGCTCAGGAGCCCGGCGTCCCCGAGGCCGTCTCGCCCAAGGAGCTCCCGGCACGCGGGAGCGGGACGCCCGGGCGCGAAGTCGTCTTCGAGGGGGTGCGGTTCGCGTACCGGACCGGCGGCGAGGTGCTGCCCCGCTTCGACCTCGCGATCCCCGCGGGCCAGACGGTCGCCGTCGTCGGCTCCACGGGCGCGGGCAAGTCGACGCTCGCCAAGCTGCTGGCCCGTTTCTACGATCCGACGGAGGGGCGGGTGCTGCTCGACGGGGTCGACGTCCGGGAGCTCTCGACGCCCGAACTGCGGCGCGGTGTGGTGATGGTGACGCAGGAGGCGTTCCTGTTCTCGGGGACGGTCGCCGAGAACATCGCGATCGGGCGGCCGGACGCGACCCGGGCGGAGATCGAGCAGGCGGCGAAGGCGATCGGCGCGCACGAGTTCATCGCGGGGCTTCCGGACGGGTACGACACGGACGTACGGAAGCGGGGCGGGCGGATCTCGGCGGGCCAGCGGCAGTTGGTCGCTTTCGCCCGCGCGCTCCTCGCGGACCCGGCGGTCCTCATCCTGGACGAGGCGACGAGCTCGCTGGACGTTCCGGGGGAACGGGCGGTGCAGCAGGCGATGGACACGGTGCTCGCCGGTCGGACGGCGGTGGTGATCGCCCACCGGCTGTCGACGGTGGAGATCGCGGACCGCGTCCTGGTGATGGAGCACGGCCGCATCGTCGAGGACGGTCACCCGTCGGAGCTGGTGGGTGGCGAGGGCCGCTTCGCGACCCTCCACCGCGCCTGGCGGGACAGCCTGGTGGGTTGAGGGCCGGGCCTCCGGCCGACCGTGGTGCCCACCCCGCCCCGTCGTGGTCCATCGGCCCTCCCCGGACTCCGTCCGGGGACCCGGGCGGGACGGGTGGGCACGACGGGACGGCGCCCCGTCAGGCCCTGCGCCCCCGCAGCAGCGCCACACACAGCACCGCGGCCAGGAGCATCACCCCCGCCGCCCCGTACGCCGCCCCGTTCAGCGCCGACGTGAACGCCCCGCGCGCCGCGTCCAGCACCTCCCCGGGAAAGGCCATCGCCCCACCCAGCGTCTCCCGCGCCACCGCCGGCGCCGAAGCCGGCATCTCGGCCGTGTAGACCGCGGCTCCGATCGAGCCGAGGATCGCCATCCCGAGCGCCCCACCCAGCTCCGTGCCCGATTCCAGGACCGCCGCCGCCGCGCCCGCCCGCTCCGGCGGGGCCGCGCCGAGCGCGCTCTCGTTGGCGAGGGTCATCGCCGAGACGAGGCCGGAGGCGTACACCGTGGCACCGACGAGGACGACCCACAGCGGAGTGTCGGCGTCGACGAGCGTCAGAGCTGCGAAGCCGACCGCCGAGAGCAGGAACCCGCCGGTCATCACGTACGCCCGGTCCACCCGCCCCGCGAGCATCGCGGCCAGGGGCGCGGCGATCATGACGCCCACCGACGGCGCCAGGCTCCACAGCGCCGCCTCCAACGGGCTCTGGCCGAGGACGGACTGGAGGTACTGGGTGAGGAAGACGGCGAAGCCGACGGTCGCGACCATGGCGAGCAGGTTCACCAGCACCGATCCCCCGTACGCCCGCTTGCGCAGCAGCGCGAGGTCCACCATCGGCTCGGCGAGCCGGCTCTGCCGGCGCAGGAACACCAGGGCGACCAGCAGGCCCGCCGTGACCGCGAGCGCCGGCAGCGGACGCCAGCCGTCCTTGGCGAGCTCCTTGATTCCGTGGATGAGCGGCAGCAGCGCGGCCAGCGACAGCAGCGCGCTGGTCCAGTCGAACCGCCCGCGCGCCGCCGCGCCCGTGGACTCGGAAAGGAGTACGGGTCCGAGGATCAGGAGGAGGAGCATCGCGGGCAGGTTGACGAGGAAGACCGAGCCCCACCAGAAGTGTTCGACGAGCGCGCCGCTGACGACCGGGCCGAGGGAGATGCCGCTCGCCATCACGGTCGTCCAGATCGTGACCGCCTTGGCCCGCTGGGCCTCGTCGCGGAAGAGGGTGCGGATCAGGGCGAGCGTGGACGGCATCAGACAGGCCCCGGCGACCCCGAGCAGCGCACGGGCGGCGATCAGCATGCCCGGACTGTGGGCGTAGGCGGCGGCGACCGACGCGAGACCGAACAGCGCGGCGCCGCCGAGGAGCAGCTTGCGGCGGCCGATGCGGTCCCCGAGCGCCCCCATGGTGATGAGGAGTCCGGCGAGGACGAAGCCGTACATGTCGAGGATCCACAGCTGCGCGGTGGCCCCGGGGTGGAGGTCGGCGCTGATGGAGGGGATGGCGAAGTAGAGGATCGAGACGTCCATGGAGACGAGGAGGAGCGGCAGCATCAGCACGGCGAGCGCCGTCCATTCGCGGCGGCCGGCGAGGACGTTTTCCGTCGGTGTCGTGAGCGTCATGAGGGGAGCGAAGCAGCTGTCTGCGTACGGTGCCGTGCTCGCCCTAGTGCACCCCGCGCACATCCGGCGAAGCGGCAGTTCAGAGGCGCGTACATGCACCGAGGCGCACTAGTACACTGCCGCGATGACCAGTCCGCCGCCCTACCTCGCCATCGCCGCCGCGATACGTCGGCGGATCCTCTCCGGCGAGCTCTCCCCCGGCGATCTGGTCCCGTCCACACGGGCCATCACCCGCGAGTGGGGCGTCGCGATGGCGACGGCGTCCAAGGCTCTGGCGGCGCTGCGCCAGGAAGGTCTCGTCCACCCCGAGCCGGGTGTCGGCACGGTGGTGGCGGCGCCGGCCGCGGCCCGGCCGCCGACGGGCCTCACCCGTGAGCGGATCGTCCGCACGGCCCTCGAACTCGCCGACTCCGAGGGCCTGGCCGCGCTCACGATGCGCCGGCTCGCGACATCGCTGAACACCTCCACGATGGCTCTGTACCGCCATGTCCCGGGCAAGGTCGAGCTGGTGCGGCTGATGACGGACGCGGTGTGCGGGGAGGTGCCGCTCGGGCCGGCGCCGACGGACTGGCGCACCGGCCTGGAGCAAGGTGCGCGTTGGCTGCGCGGGGTGTACGCCCGTCACCGTTGGCTGGCGCAGGCGATGGCCGCGTTCACCCGGCCGGTCGCCGCGCCGAACGCGATGGCGTACATGGAGTGGATCCTCGGGGTGCTGCGGAACACGCCGCTGACCCCCTTCGAGAAGATCCACACCCATCTGCTGCTCTTCGCCTATGTCCAAGGAGTGGCCATGGCGGACGACTTGGAGGAGCAGGCGCGTCAGGACAGCGGGATGTCCGACGGAGAGTGGATGGACCAGAACGAGCCACGGTTCGACGCGATCTCGTCCGGAGGCTCGTATCCCCTGCTCGACGCCGTCACCGCGGGCACCGACTTCGAGTTGGACCTGGAGACGCTCTTCGAATTCGGGCTCCGGAGAACGCTGGACGGCATCGCGGCCATGATCGACGAAACGTCCGGTTAACGAACACGACCTTTCGGGCAGCGGACGATTTCCGGCCAACTTGTTGACGCGCTCCTGACAGGGAGCCTCCACGGCTGCCACTCTCTCCCCCGGCTCTTCGCACCAGAGTTCGCGCTTCACGAGTACGTGCTCCACAGCTCTGTTTGCTCTGCCCGGACCGACCCACCCAGTGGTCCGGTACCCCCCTCGCAAAAGGAGTCTGCGTGAGATCCACGCCCAGCCGTCGCGCCACCGCGACCGGCGCTCTGATCGCTGCCGCGGCCATGATCGCCGTCGGCGTCCAGTCGGGTTCCGCCACCGCGGCGGACGACCAGTGGACCATCGCCCCGAAGGCCCAGGCCGCGGGCCAGGCCAACCCCGGCAAGCTGCCGGCCGACCTGTCCCCCGCCCAGCGCTCCGCGCTGATACGCGCGGCCGACGCCGACAAGGCGGCGACCGCCAAGTCCCTCGGCCTCGGCGCCCAGGAGAAGCTCGTCGTCCGCGACGTCGTCCAGGACCGCGACGGCACGACCCACACGCGCTACGAGCGCACCTACGCCGGACTCCCCGTCCTCGGTGGCGACCTGGTCGTCCAGGAGACCAAGGCCGGCGTGACCCAGGGCGTCACCAAGGCTTCCCGTGCCGAGCTGAAGAACGTCGACACGACCGCCGACGTCGCCCCGGCCGCCGCCGAGAAGCAGGCGCTCGGCGCCGCCGCGGCGGAGGGCTCGAAGAAGACCGCCGCCGAGCGCGCGCCGCGCAAGGTCGTCTGGATGGCGCAGGGTTCGCCCGTCCTCGCGTACGAGACCGTCGTCGGCGGCCTCCAGCACGACGGCACCCCGAACGAGCTGCACGTCGTCACCGACGCCACCACCGGCGCCAAGCTGTACGAGTGGCAGGCCGTCCACACCGGTACCGGCAACACGCAGTACAGCGGCCAGGTGACGCTGGGCACCGCGCCCTCGTACACGCTGACCGACACCGGCCGCGGCAACCACAAGACGTACAACCTCAACCGGGGTACGTCCGGCACCGGAACGCTCTTCTCCGGCTCCGACGACATCTGGGGCGACGGCACCCCGCAGAACGCGGAGACCGCGGGCGCGGACGCGCACTTCGGCGCCGGTGTCACCTGGGACTACTACAAGAACGTGCACGGCCGTTCCGGCATCCGCGGTGACGGCGTCGGCGCGTACTCCCGGGTCCACTACGGCAACGCGTACGTCAACGCCTTCTGGCAGGACTCCTGCTTCTGCATGACGTACGGCGACGGCTCCGGCAACACCAAGCCGCTCACCTCGATCGACGTGGCCGCGCACGAGATGACGCACGGCGTCACCTCCAACACCGCCGGTCTGGTCTACAGCGGTGAGTCCGGCGGTCTGAACGAGGCCACCTCCGACATCTTCGCGGCGGCCGTCGAGTTCTACGCCAACAACACCTCGGACAAGGGCGACTACCTCGTCGGCGAGAAGATCGACATCCGCGGCAACGGCACCCCGCTGCGCTACATGGACAAGCCGAGCAAGGACGGCTCGTCCAAGGACGCCTGGTACTCGGGCATCGGCGGCATCGACGTCCACTACTCCTCGGGCCCGGCGAACCACTGGTTCTACCTGCTCTCCGAGGGCAGCGGCGCGAAGACCATCAACGGCGTGAGCTACGACTCGCCGACCTCCGACGGTCTGCCCGTCACCGGCATCGGCCGTGACAAGGCAGCGCTGATCTGGTTCAAGGCGCTCACCACCAAGTTCAGCTCGAACACCAACTACGCCGGTGCCCGCACCGGTACGGTCGCGGTGGCCACCGAGCTGTACGGCGCCGGCAGCCCCGAGGTCCTGGCCGTCGAGCACGCCTGGGCCGGCATCAACGTGGGCTCGCGCCCCGGCGGGGGCAACCCCAACCCGGGCAAGGTCTTCGAGAACACGGCCGACGTGTCGATCCCCGACAACGGCGCCGCGGTGACCTCCACGGTCAACGTCACCGGCATCACGGGCAACGCGCCCTCCACCCTGAAGGTGGACGTGGACATCGTCCACACCTACCGCGGTGACCTCGTCGTCGACCTCGTCGCCCCCGACGGCTCGGTCTACAACGTGCACAACCGGTCCGGCGGCAGCGCCGACAACCTCGTCCAGACCTACACCGTGAACGCCTCCTCGGAGGTCGCCAACGGCGCCTGGAAGCTCCGCGTCCAGGACAAGGCGGCGATCGACACCGGCTACATCAACAGCTTCAAGCTCACCTTCCCGTAACACCGGGTGAGTGACGGACGCCCGGAGGGCTCGTTCCCTCCGGGCGTCCGCGCGTTCGTGCCTAGGCTGGTGGACATGATCAGGGTGCTGCTCGCGGACGACGAGGCGATGATCCGGGCCGGGGTGAAGGCGATCCTCGCCGCCGACCCGGGGATCGAGGTGGTCGCGGAGGCGGCCGACGGGCGCGAGGCCGTCGAACTCGCCCGACGCCACCTGCCCGACGTGGTCCTCCTCGACATCCGGATGCCGAGGCTCGACGGTCTCGGGGCCGCGGAGGAGCTGCGCCGCGCGGTGCCGGAGGCGGCGGTCGTGATGCTGACGACGTTCTCCGAGGACGAGTACATCGCCCAGGCCCTCGGCTCGGGCGCGGCCGGCTTCCTGCTGAAGTCCGGCGACCCGAGGGAACTGCTCGCGGGGGTACGGGCGGTGGCCGCCGGGGCCGCGTTCCTCTCCCCGCAGGTCACGCGGCGCGTCATCGCGCACCTCCCGACCGGCCGGCTCTCCCGCGCGGCGGAGGCCCGGGAGCGCCTGGAGCCGCTGACGGCACGGGAGCGGGAGGTGGTGGCCCTGGTGGGCGCCGGTCTGTCGAACGGGGAGATCGCGTCCCGGCTGTACGTGGTGGAGGGCACCGTGAAGGCCCACGTGAGCGCGGTCCTCGCCCGCCTCGCCCTGAAGAACCGCGTACAACTGGCGATCCTGGCGTACGAGGCGGGCCTGGTGGAGGGCTGACACCCCTGGAGCCCGTCCCTCTTCCCGGACCCGCGGGCGCTACTTTCGTCAGGGGTCCCTGTCCCGTCCGTCCGGCAAGCTGGGTGGATGCGTCGTGAACGACTTCGGGATCCGCTGCTCGACCTCGGCCTCTGGGGTCTGCTCTGCACGCCCGTGCTGCTGCGGCTCGACCCCAACGACGGCGGCTCATGGGGGCAGGTCGTCACGGGGGTCGTCGTGCTCGGCGTGGCCGTGGCGTGCTGCCGGGCGCTGCCGCTGGTCTCGCTCGCCCTCGCCGTCGCGCTGAGCCTCGCCACCTCCCCGGAGCTGTTCACCGCGCCGTACGTGCTCGCGCTCGTCGTCCTCGGCTATCTCGCCGGACGCCGGCAGCAGCACACCCGCGCCGCGCTGGCCCTGTTCGCCGCGGTCGCGGTGCTCGGCTTCGCGCTCGTCCCGCTCTCGGACGGAAACGTCTCCCAGGGGTTCACCGTCGTCCTGGTCCTCGCCCTGGCCATCGTCGCGCCCTGGCTGACGGGCCGGTACGTGCGCCAGTACGCCCGGCTCGTCCGGACCGGCTGGGAGCTCGCCGCGCGCATGGAACGCGAGCAGGCGGCCGTCGCCGACCGGGAGCGCCTGCGCGAACGCTCCCGGATCGCGGGCGACATGCACGACTCGCTCGGTCACGACCTCGCGCTGATCGCACTGCGCGCCGCCGCGCTGGAGGTCGATCCGGGGCTCGGCGCCCGACAGCAGGCCGCGGCCGGGGAGTTGCGCGTGGCCGCCGCCGACGCGACGGCCCGGCTGCGGGACATCATCGGTGTCCTGCGGACGGGCGACGAGGAGGAGCCGGGCGGCGCTCCGACGACCCCGGTCGGGGAGACGGTCGAGGAGGTCGTGGAGCGGGCGGCCGCGTCCGGGCTCCGGGTGGAGCTGACGGCGACCGGTCCGGGCGGCGGGACACCGCCGATGGTCGACCGGGCGGTCCACCGGCTGGTGGTGGAGTCCCTCACGAACGCGTCCAAGCACGCGCCGGGAGCCCCGATCCGGGTCGCGCTGGAGCGGGCGGACGGCGCGTTGACGGTGTCCGTGTCCAACGGCCCCGTCACCCGGGCGGCCGGCGACCCGCGGAGCCGTCGGAGCCCAGCCGCCGTATCGGGCCGTGCGGGGGCAGGAAGGTCCGGCGCACCGACCGATCCCCGTGCGGGCACGTCCGGCGTCGTCCCCGGCCGTGCCCCCACGGAGCAGGCCGCGCGGGCCGGTGGTCCGTCCGGGCGGGTCGGTGACCGTCCCGCCGGGGCCGTCTCCGGCGGCACCGGGCTCGTCGGGCTCGACGAGCGGGTGCGGCTGGCCGGGGGGCGGCTGAGCCACGGTCAGGACGGGGTCGGCGGGTTCGCCGTCCGGGCGGTGCTGCCGCTGGAGCCCGGTGTCGCGGCGGCAGGACCCCCTGCGAGCACCGGAGCGGCCGCCGCGCCCACCTCCGTACGGGAACGGGACCTGGCCCGGCGGGAGGTGCGGCGCGGGCTCGCGCAGGCGATCTGGATCCCGCTCACGCTGGTCGCCACGCTCGGTCTCGTGATGCTCCTCTTCGGGCTGTGGACGCAGTCCCGGTCCTTCCTGGACCGGGACGACTACGTCTCGCTGCGCGTCGGCGATCCGCTCTCCGCCGACGCCGAACGCCTCCCACCGCACCCGCTGGACGGGCCGCCCGCCGACGCACCGGCGGAGCCGCCCGGCATGGACCGGTGTCTGTACTACCGGGCGACGATGACGGCCGCGGTGCCCGTCTACCGCCTGTGCCTCGTCGACGGGCGGCTCGCCGACAAGGCGCTGGTGGGCTGAGCCGGCGTCAGTTCGGGTTCCCCGCGTGCGTCAGGGTCTCCCAGGAGACGAAGTAGTTGTCCGTGCTCGAGGGCCGGTGCGACTCGGTGTACGTCCGCGTGTTGGTCATGGGGATCCCCATGCGTCCGTTGAGGGCGTTGAAACCGACCTCCGTCACCCGCCCCAGGCCGGGCTTCACCGCGCCGCCGCAGAGCCAGGACGGGATCGCCGTACCGTTCTCGTACTTGGTGTGGAACCCGAGCGCATGCCGCAGCCGTTCGGAGACCTGGGGGTAGAGGTCCGCGCCCTGGATGCGGCTGGTCTCGGCGGTGTGGACGGCGGCGGCGAGGCCCCAGCCGGTGTGGCCGAAGTCCCGGCAGGTCTCCTGGGAGAGTCCGTCGGCGAAGGTGGACTGGCCCTGCCAGTACTTCACGATCTCGTCGCGGGTGTCGATGCCGCTGTTCGGCGGCGGCTTGGGCGTGGCACCGTCGGTGGAGAGATAGATGTACGCGGGAACCCTGCCGAGATAGGTCTTCACGGCCTTGTCGTAGGCCGCCCGGTCCTCCAGGTGGACGGCGATCCCGAGGGCGGCCTCGGTCATGATGAGTTCCCAGTTGCCGTTCTTGGTGGCGGCGCCGTTGATGATCTCGGGGAGATAGACGGTGCGGAGCATGGTCGCGAAGCGGCCGGAGTTCGCCCACCCGCCGGTGTAGGTGTGCTTGATGATCTCGGCGGCCCGCGGCCAGGAGGACCCGGCCCAGCCGGTCTGGAGCGGGGCGTTGGAGTTGGTGTGGTCCTTGATCACGGCCGACCAGGCGTCCATGATCTCGATCGCCTTGCGGGCGTGGCGGTCGTCCCGGGTGATGTACCAGGCGAGCGCCTGGGTGTAGGCGGCGACCGCGTCCTGCCGCTCGTCCGTGCAGCCGTTGTTGGGGTTGGAGGAGGAGCCGCATTCGACGATCGCGCGCGGCTTGGGCGCGCGCGTCAGGGAGGCGTAGGAGCTCGCCGCCATCTGGTCGTAGGCGGCCTTCCAGGGCTGCGCGCCGGCCTGAACCTTCGAGCGTACGAAGTCGAGTTGGGGCCGGGACACGACGACACCGGGGTGGGTGAAGGTCGCGGGGGCGGCCGCCTGAGCGGGGGCGGCCGCCTGAGCCGGGGCGGCCGGGGCCGCCGGGGCCTGTTCGGGCCCGGCGGCGGCCGTCGGCGCGAGTGTGACGGCGACGGCCGCCGCCAGGGCGGTGGCGAGTGCGGGGACCAGGGCTTTGAGGCGCATGTGGGGGAGTGCCTTCCGTTCCTGTATGTGAATGTCGAGCGGGTGAATGAACTCCGCGTCGAGCGTGGAACTTAGAGGTGGCCCCATGGACACGTCAAGACCTTGGTCTGTACCAGCGTGCGTGGCGGCTCAGCGCAGGAGAACGCCCGCCCCCTCCCCCGTCGTCTCCGTCGGCAGGGCCACCAGACCCAGCTCCGCCGGCGAGGCGAGCAACGGATGGGAGGGCAGCACCCGGACCGTGCAGCCGAAGGGGCCGGTACGGTCCAGGACGAGCGAACCCTCGTACGGCACCCGGCCCTCCAGGTCCGGGCCGCCCGCGGGCTTCAGCGCGCACACCCGGGTGTCGACGAGCGCGTCGTCGGGGGTGACCCGCCCGGCGACCGCCTGGACCTCCACGTCGTCCGGGCGCAGTTCGCCGAGCGCCACCCGGACCCGTACCGCCGTCGTCGCGCCGAGCTCCGCGTCGGCCAGGTCCTCGCCGACCTCGCCGATCTCGATGTGGTCGAGGGCGACCTTGGGCCAGGCGCCGCGCACCCTCCCCTTCCAGTCGGCCAGCTCCCGGGCGGTGCGCGCCGGGAGGGCCCGGTGGGCCAGGGCCGCGGGGGCGTACAGCTTCTCCACGTACTCGCGCACCATCCGGTCGGCGAGCACCTTGGGCCCGAGGTCGCCCAGCGTCCTGCGGACCATCTCGGTCCACCGGGCCGGCACCCCGTCCGCGCCCCGGTCGTAGAAGCGCGGGGCGACACGGCGCTCGATCAGCTCGTAGAGCGCGGCCGCCTCCAGATCGTCACGGCGCTCCTCGTCCTGCGCCGCCGCCCCGTCGGCCGTGGGGATCGCCCAGCCGAAGTCGGGCTCGAACCACTCGTCCCACCAGCCGTCCAGGACCGACAGGTTGAGACAGCCGTTCAGGGCGGCCTTCATCCCGCTGGTCCCGCAGGCCTCCAGGGGGCGCAGCGGATTGTTGAGCCAGACGTCACAGCCCGGGTACAGCTTCCGGGCCATGGCCATGCCGTAGTCGGGCAGGAAAACGATCCGGTGCCGGACCCGTGGATCGTCGGCGAACCGCACCAGCTCCTGCACGAGCCGCTTGCCGCCGTGGTCGGCCGGGTGCGCCTTGCCCGCGACGACGAGCTGCACCGGCCGCTCCGGGTGCAGGAGCAGGGCCCGCAGCCGGTCGGGGTCGCGCAGCATCAGCGTGAGCCGCTTGTACGAGGGGACCCGGCGCGCGAAGCCGATCGTGAGCACGTCGGGGTCGAGGACGGAGTCCGTCCAGCCGAGCTCGGTGGCCGCGGCGCCGCGCTGCCGCCAGGAGGCCCGCAGCCGTTCCCGCACCTCGGTCACGAGCTGTTCGCGCAGGGTCCTGCGCAGCTCCCACAGCTCCCCGTCGTCGGCCCCCGGCGTCCAGCGGCCGACCTCGGGAGCGGTCCACGTCGGCGCGTGGACCCCGTTGGTGATCGAGCCGATCGGCACCTCCTGCGGGTCGAAGCCGGGCCACAGACCGGCGAACATCCCGCGGCTGACGGCACCGTGGAGGGTGGAGACGCCGTTGGCTCGCTGCGCGAGCCTCAGGCCCATGGCGGCCATGTTGAAGAGCCCGTGCTCGCCCCCGAGCGGGGTCTCGTCGCCGAGGGCGAGGATGCGGCCCACGTCGACACCGGGCAGCTCTCCGTCCTCGCCGAGGTGGCGGGCGACGAGACCGCGCTCGAAGCGGTCGATGCCGGCGGGGACGGGCGTGTGGGTGGTGAAGACCGTTCCCGCGCGGACGGTCTCCAGGGCCGCGTCGAAGTCGAGTCCCTCGCCCGCCAGTTCGCGGATGCGTTCGAGACCCAGGAAGCCGGCGTGGCCCTCGTTGGTGTGGAACACCTCGGGCGCGGGGGTGCCGGTGAGCCGGCAGTACGTACGGACGGCGCGGACGCCGCCGATGCCGAGAAGCATCTCCTGGAGCAGCCGGTGCTCGCTGCCGCCGCCGTACAGCCGGTCGGTGACCTCGCGTTCGGCGGGCGCGTTCTCCTCGACGTCGGAGTCGAGCATCAGCAGCGGCACCCGGCCGACCTGCGCGGTCCAGATGTGGGCCTGCAGACTGCGGCCGCCGGGCAGGGCGAGGGTGACCCGGGCGGGCGTGCCGTCGTTCTCGCGGAGCAGTGCGACGGGCAGCTCGCCGGGGTCGAGGACGGGGTAGTGCTCCTGTTGCCAGCCCTCACGGGAGAGGGACTGCCGGAAGTAGCCGTGCCGGTAGAGCAGACCGACGCCGACGAGGGGGACGCCGAGGTCGCTCGCGGCCTTGAGGTGGTCGCCGGCCAGGATGCCGAGGCCGCCGGAGTACTGCGGCAGGGCGGCGGTGACTCCGAACTCGGGTGAGAAGTACGCGACGGAGGCGGGCAGCCCGCCGTTCTGCTCCTGGTACCAGCGGGGAGCGTGCAGATAGTGGTCGAGATCCTCGGCGGCGGCATGCAGCCGGGCCAGGAAGTCCTGGTCGGCCGCGAGCACGGCGAGGCGGTCGGCGGAGACGGAGCCGAGCAGCCGAACCGGGTCGACGTCCTCGCCGCACCGGACCCCCGGCCGACCGGCGCGGTCGGCGTCGTCGAAGGAGTCGGTGACGGGGTCGAGGGAGTCGAAGAGTTCACGGGTCGGTTCGTGCCAGGACCAGCGCAGGTTCCGCGCCAGTTCGGTGAGGGGTCGAAGGGTGTCGGGGAGGACGGGACGCACGGTGAATCGACGGATTGCCTTCACGCGTTCCACCTTCGCAGGGGAGTACGGAGCGGAGCGGACGCACCACGCTGTGCAGCCGACTGAGCATCCCCCTGACGGTAGGCCACCTCGCCCTCCCGGACCACGGCGCGCGGGGGTCGCGCGCCGTGGCACGGGCGGTGGCGCGGGGTCGGGGGAGCGCGCGGCGCCAGGGCGGCGCGCGATGTCAGGGCAGCGCGCCGAGCGGCACGGTGTAGGGCGATCCCTGGTTGACGGCGGTCGGTTCGCAGGCACCGGTGGCCGCGTAGCGGGCGGCGATCGCGGCCAGCTCGGCGGCGGGGATCACCTCGTGGATGTCGGTGAACCCGTGCGGGGCCCGCTCGTGCGCCAGATCGATGACGACCTCGGGGCCGAGCCGCCGGTTGGCGAGCTGGAGTGCCGTGGTGGCGGGCCTGCGGTCGCGCTCGTACGCGGCGAGGGCCTCCGCCGGATCGCGGTGGAGGGCGAGGGCGTGGGCGAGGGCCCGGGCGTCGACGACGGACTGGGTGGCGCCGTTGGAGCCGACCGGGTACATCGCGTGGGCCGCGTCGCCGATCAGAGTGGTACGGCCGTGGCTCCACCGGTCGAGGGGCTCGCGGTCGACCATCGGGTACTCGTGGGCGGTGTCGGCGGCCCTCAGCACCTCGGGCACGCTGACGCCGTCGAACTCCCACCCCTCGTAATGGTGCAGGAACGTTTCTACAGGGACGGGACGGTTCCAGTCCCCCCGGCACTCCTCGTCCCTTGCGTCGGCGGGCCGGGCGAGCGCCCAGTTCACGACGACGTCGTTCCCCGACCGGAGCATCGGATAGACCACGGCCTTCTGCCGGTCGTCGCCCGCGATGATCATGAACGAGCCGACGGCACGGGCCGGCATGCGCGAGACACCGCGCCACACCAGCTGCCCGTTCCACGGCGGGCTGCCCTCACCCGGGTTCAGCGCCGCCCTGACGGCCGAGCGGATGCCGTCCGCGCCGACGAGCACATCCGGTTCCAGGGAGGCCCGGCCGCGCCGGGCGCCGTCGCGGTGCTCCAGCTGGACCCGGGGACGGCCGTCGGGCAGCGGCTCCACCCGGGTGACCCGGACCCCGGTGACCAGCGCGGCCGCGCCGAGCCGTTCCCGTACGGCCTCGGCGAGGACCTCCTGGAGGTGGGCACGGTGGATCGAGAGCTGCGGCCATCGGTAGCCGGCGCCGAGCCCGCGCGGCTCGCGGAAGATCAGTCCGCCGGAGCGGTGGTAGTAGCGCAGTTCGCGGGTACGCAGGGCACCGGCTTCGAGGCGCGGGAGCAGCCCGAGCGCGTCGAGCTCGCGGACGGCGGGCGGCAGGAGGTTGAGGCCGGCGCCGACCGAACGGCTCTCCCTGGAGGACTCGACGACGGTGACACGGTCGAATCCGGCGGCATGCAGGGCGAGGGCCGTGGTGAGCCCGGCAATGCCGCCTCCGGCGACGACGACGTGCAGAAGCCCGCTGCCGGGCAGATCGCGCCCGCCGTCCGGCAGGAAGGGCTCGTACGGGCTGCCGTGGATCATCGGGCCCTCCCTCAACACGACGAGCCGTCGGAACGGGGGCCGGACTCTCGATCGGAGCGGTGATCCGCGCGGCCGAGGGCCGCGCGGCCCGAGCGGGCTCCGGTCGCGTGGCGCGCCATCGTCTCGTTGTCCCGCGTCAGGTCGAGGATCGAGCGCAGCAGGGCGATCGGGGCGCCGCCGCTCCCCTCGTCGTAGAGCCGCAGGTCGTCCGCGTACGCCCTGCGGGCGACGCCCAGGTGGCGGGCGCGGAAGGTCTTGAGGATGCGGAGCACCCGGCCGAGGGCCTGCGCGGAGGCGGCGAGCTGCGGGGGCAGCCGCTCGACGTTCTCCCAGCTGACGGCCGCGGAGAGCTTGCTGACGGCGGAGACGCCGCCGGCGTGGAGGGCGTGGAAGTCCCGCCAGGACGGCAGGCTGTACTGGAGGGAGTCCGCGAGGAACGCGTCGTACGTCGGGTTCGAGCGGTCGCACTGCCAGAGCGTCAGATCGACCAGCCAGAGCGGCACCTGGGCGGCGGCGGGTCCGAGGTAGTCGCGTCCCGCGACGTCGATGTCCTCGAAGTAGGGGCGCAGGGTGAGCGCGAAGAACTCCGGGCTGACATGGGCGACCGTGTGGTCGACGGAGTCGACCATCGACTGGAGGTGCCGGGCCATGCGGTCGAGGGCGCCGGCGAACCCCGGGTCGTACGGTTCGAGCCGGGCGAGCCGGGAGCAGGCGTCGAGGGCGGCCACGAGTCCGGGGAAGACCATCCGGACGGCTTCCTGGAGATGGGCCTCCATGGGGTGGCCGGTGTACGTCCGCCGGCGGGGGCCGGACGGGTTCCAGGTCGTGTAGTGGTGCACGGTGTCGCGGGGCACCATGTCGGTGCGGCGGCCGAGGAGTTCGAGCACGGGGAGGACTTCGGGGACGGCGGCCACGGGCTGGATGCCGTGGCGTTTGAGCGAGCCGAGCAGGATGCCGAGGTCGCGCATGGCGGCGAGCGCGTCGATCACGCTCCACTCGGCGGCCAGGTCGGGATCGGGGACGAGGGTGCGCAGGGCGACCGTGAGCGCGGGCCCGTCGGCGTCGCCGTTCATCGCGGGTAACGCGGCGAGGACGGCGTCGGCGCCGAGCGGATCGGCGGCGCGTATGTCGGCTAAGCAGTAGCGAGGGTCGCCGCGTTCTTCGAGTCGGGGAGCGACAAGGTCGTACAGGGCCAACGGACTGCCCCTTCCGGTTCGGGGCGCGTTCGCCTCGGGGGCGCGCGTCGAACGGCCGCGCTCCCCTTCGGCTCACTCGCCGGGGTCTACGTGGTCACCGTGGTTCGGCCACTCGCCCGCGGCGTGGCGGCGCCGGGGTGGGCATGGGCAGGCGCAAGCGTACGGAGATCGACGTGGCGACGGCGGCGAACGCCCCTCCGAGGAGCAGAGCGGCCCGGAAGCCGTCGGTCTGGGCGGCCGCGGTGGCTGATTCGGTGCGGGTGGCGGCGACGGCCACGAGGACGGCGAGGCCGAGGACCGAGCCGAACCGCTGACTCGGGTTGATCGACCCGGAGGCGGGTCCGGTCTCTTCGGCGGCCGCCTCGGCCGAAGCGGACGGCCCGGGTGAATCGCCCGCCCGGGGCGCTGTCACCGGACGGTCCCCAGGTCGTACCCGTCCAGGCAGGCCTGTGCCAGGCCCTCGCAGTGGTCCGCGGCTCCCGCCCAGGTCTGCATGGTCAGATAGACGTGCGGGGCGCCGTGATAGAAGCGCTCGTACTGCTCGTGCCGGCCGGCGAACTCCGAACCGAGCGCGTCCCAGACGAGCTTGAGGAGCTTGATGCGGTCCTCGGCGGGATGTCCCGGCGTACGGAAGTACTGCTGCACGAGTCCCCCCAGCTCGGGGTGGAGCAGGTCGCGGCCGCTCGCCGGGGTCTGGACGAGCGCGCCGCCCGCGAGCAGCTTGATGTCCTGGACGGCCCGGGGGTAGAGCTCGCCGGCCATGATGCGCTGCGCGAAGGAGATGTCCCGCCCGGGCCGCACCCCGCCCCGTCCGCCGTCGACCGGCTCCCACGACGCCTCGGCGGCCAGCACGAAGGCCTTGGCCTGTGCGACCATCCCGAGCAGCCGCCCGATCGCCTGGGTGACGGCCGGCAGCGTGTCCGTGCCGTTCGACCGGGCGATCAGGACCGCGAGTCCGGTGAGGAACTCCAGCTTGGTCCAGAAGCGGGTGGCCGACTGGTGCACGAGGTTCAGATAGGCGGGGGTGTCCCACCAGATCGCCGAGGTGGCCGCGGGGTCGCGATAGGTCAGCACGCGCTCCCACGGCACGAAGACGTCGTCGCAGACGAGCAGCGCGTCGTTCTCGTCGTAGCGGGAGGAGAGCGGCTGGTCGAAGACGGACCGGGACTTCCCTTCGTACGAGACCCGCGAGATGAGCTTGAGCCCGGGTGTGTCCACCCGTAAGGAGAAGGTCAGAGCACGGTCGAAGTCCCCGGCGGCGAGCGGCTCGATGGTCCCGACCAGGATCTCGTCGGCGAAGACGGCGCCGGTGCCGATGGTCTTGGCGCCGCGCACGACGATCCCGTCGGCGCGGTCCTCGACGACCCGCACGCTCTCGCCGGCCGGGTTCGTGAGCGTGAACGCGCAGTGCAGCCCGCCCTCGGCGAGCCGCTGGTGGTACGCGAGCGCGTTCTCGGCCCCGCCGAAACACTCGGTGTCGAACACCTCGGGCACGGCGGCGAACCCTGCGGCGCCGGAGGCCATGTAGTCGGGTGTCCGCCCCAGGAACCCGTAGCTCGCCTCGGCCCACACCTTGTACGCCCCCCGCCGCGCGACCAGATCCTCGTACGCCCGGGGCACGGCGTAGGCGCGGTGCACCCCGCCCTGGACGAGGGCGGGGGCATGGGGCGAGTCATGGGCGAGGTCGAAGAGCCGGGCGAAGGAGGCGGCGGTGGCCCGGAAGGCGGGATGTGTGGTGACGTCCTTGACGCGCTCTCCGTCGAGCCAGACCTCCCGCCCGTCGCGCAGCCCCTCCAGATACTCCTGCCCGGACCTCGTCACGTCAGCACGCCTCTCCTCGCGAACCACGACAGCACCCGTAGGGCGGGCACCGCCCCGAGCCTTCATCGCGGGGACCGTGGGAGGCAATGAACGTCCGTCCAGCGCTCCTTAAGAACCGTCCAGCCAACTCCGGTTCACGCGGGGTTCGGAGAGCCCCGACGAGGATGCCCCCCGTGGTCGGGGGCGGATTCCGGCCCACCGGGAGCCGGGCCGCCCCGCCCTCACGCCGCCCGTTCCGCCCCCGCCCGGTGCTCGCCCGGTGTCACCCCGAACCACTTGCGGAAAGCCAGGTGGAAGCCGACCGCGCTCTGGTAGCCCACCCGTGCCGGGACCGCCGACTGGGGGATCGAGGTCTCCGTGAGGAGGCGGGCCGCTTCCTGCATGCGGCGGCTGGTGAGGTGGCGGGCCGGGGACTCGCCGACCAGGGCGCGGAAGGCGGCCGTGAAAGCGGAGCGGGACATGCCGACCTCCCGGGCGAGGGAGTCGATCGTCCACGGTTCGGCGAAGCGGGTGGCGATCACCACCAGGGCGCGGCTGATCCCGGGGTGGCGGAGCATCGGGAGCGATGTCGGATTGTCGGCCAGTTCGCGCAGGAGCGGGCGCAGGGCGAGGACCAACGCCATCTCGAACGCGCGCAGGGTGATCAGCCGGTCCCCCGGGCCCACGGGGCGGTCGGGTGAGGCCAGCAGGCGGAGGGTGTCGCGGAGCAGCGGTTCGCGGTCGACCTGGGCACCGTCGAGGACGAGCGCCCAGGGAAGCGAGGTGTAGAGGCCGGTCGCCGCGCTGAGGTCGTAGTGCAGTCCGGCGCACAGCAGCCGGCTCTCCGGGCCGGTGCCGTCGATGACGATCTCGCCGGACGTGCCGGGCCGTCGTTCGGGCAGCACGGCCTTGAGCGGTACCCCCTTGCGGTCCGGCCGGTCGGCGAGCCGGTGGGCGGTGCCGGTCGGGAAGACGATCAGGTCGCCGGCGCGCAGCTCCAGCGGGGTCCGGTCCTCCCCCGTGATCCAGCACCCGCCCTCGACGATGTAGTGCAGCACGGCGCAGCTCTGTTCGGCGTCCCCCTCGATGGCCCAGGGCGCGCGGACGTGCCAGCGGCTGTCGAAGACGCCGGTGAGGCGGAGCGGTTGGAGCAGCTCGCTCAGGAGGTCGTCGTGCTCGCCCCCGTGCCGGTCGTCACGGTCGGTTCCCACCATGTCCATGGACGATCCTTCAACTTCCGCCCCGGTTTGTTAATTGAACGGACGAAGCCGCCGCCGCCAGCCTGAGAGAGCCGTCACGGCAACAGCGACAGCCTATCGAAGGGCCTCGACCACACATGTCCAGTGAGATACCGATGCGGGTGGCGGTCGTGGGAGCGACCGGCTTCCAGGGCAGCGCGGTGGCACGTCTGCTCGCCGAGCGGCACCACCGGGTACGCACGCTCACCCGCCGCCCCTCGGGCGACCGCCCGCCCCTGCCCGGTGCCTCCTTCGTCGCCGGTGACCTGGCGCGCGCGGCGGACGTACGGCGGCTCTTCGAGGGGACGACCCATGCCGTGGTGACGTTGCCGCTGGTCTACGAGCCGGAGCGGGTGCGGCTGTACGCCCGCAACATCGCCCTCGCGGCGCTGGACGCCGGTGTCGTGCGCCTGGTCCTCAACGCCAACACCCGTGTCCCGCAGGGCCCGACGACGGTGCCCGCCTTCGAGACCCGGCGGAGCGCCGAGGAGGTGCTGCGCGACAGCGGCGTGCCGCTGGTCGTGGTACGGCCTCCGGTCTATCTGGACAACCTCTTCTCCCCGTGGAACGGCCCGGCCCTCGTCGACGAGGGCGTCCTCGCCTATCCGCTGCCCCCGTCCACGCCGACGGCGTGGCTGTCGCACCGGGACCTGGCGGAGGCCGTGTACGCCGCGCTGACCGTGGACGGCCTCGACGGCCGCACCTTCGACATCGGCGGGACGCACTCGCTGACCGGCGCGGAACTGGCGGCCGCGTTCGGCCGCGGGCTCGGCCGGACGGTGCAGTACGTCCAGCTCCCGCCCGCGGTCTTCCAGCGCGGGCTTGCCCGGCTCCTCGGCCCGGAGACGGCGGCCGGCGTCGCCGGGATCTACCACTACATGGCGACGGGCGCCGACCCGCTGCTGCTCGCGGCCGACGACGGTGTCTCGGCCGAGGTCCTCGCGGTGCGCGCGGCGCCGGTGGACGAGTGGGTGACCCGTCAGCCGTGGCAGGTGTGGGCCGGCGACGCGGAGGAGCAGTCGCCGTCCTCGCAGGGTTGATCGCGACAGCCCGGGCGACGCGATCGAGTCGCCCCTGAGGCGCTCGTCCCGCTCCCGATCAACACGGCGGGTCGACAGGCCCCATCCGTACGCCCGTTCGTGAACCGGCCCCGTCCCACAAGGACGGGGCCGGAAACTTGTGGGTGCCGTGTGCTTGTCCGTACGCCTACGTCCTAGTAGTTAACAAAGCGCCGGATTGGCCACCGGAAGTCGGTGGAAGGCTCCCCCGGTACACCCCCGTAGACCCGCCATCCGAGTGAACGCGGACAGGAGCGGCCATGCCCGCAACCCGCCAGCCGTCGACGGAGCTACAAAGAGCGCACCACCACCCGCACCCCCGTAAACCCTCAGGTGATGCTGTGAATCCGCTCATGGGACGTATTCCCGTACTGGACGTCCGCCCGCTGGTCGACTGCGGCCGCCGCCCCGCGAAGGCGGTGGCCGGTGAGACCTTCCAGGTGACGGCCACCGTCTTCCGCGAGGGCCACGACGCCGTCGCCGCCAACGTCGTGCTGCGTCGCCCGTCAGGACGGCCCGGCCCCTGGATCCCGATGCGCGAACTGGCCCCCGGTACCGACCGGTGGGGGGCCGAGGTCACGCCGGACGTCGAGGGCCAATGGACGTACACGGTCGAAGCGTGGAGCGACCCCCTCGCCACCTGGCGGCATACCGCCAGGATCAAGATCCCGGCGGGGATCGACTCCGAACTCGTCCTCGCCGAGGGCGCCGAGCTCCACGAGCGGGCGGCGAAGGGCGTCCCGAAGAAGGGCGGCGGCCGCGAGGCCGTGCTGGCGGCCGCGGACGCCCTGCGCGACGAGACCCGGTCCGCCGCCGCCCGGCTCGCGGCGGCCCTCGCCCCGCAGGTGACGGAGGCTCTGGACCGGCACCCGCTGCGCGAACTGGTCAGCGCCTCGCCCGCGTTGCGCATCCAGGTGGAGCGCGAGCGGGCGCTGTTCGGGTCCTGGTACGAGTTCTTCCCGCGCTCGGAGGGCGTGCGGAAGGTCCGTGGCAGGACGGTCCCGGGGACCTTCCGTACCGCGGCGGAGCGACTTCCGGCCATTGCCGCGATGGGGTTCGACGTCGTCTATCTCCCGCCCATCCACCCCATCGGCACCACCCACCGCAAGGGCCCCAACAACGCGCTCTCGGCGAGCCCGAACGACGTCGGGGTCCCGTGGGCGATCGGCTCGCCCGAGGGCGGTCACGACACGGTCCACCCGGACCTGGGCACGATCGAGGACTTCGACGCCTTCGTGGCGCGCGCCCGCGAGCTGCGCCTGGAGATCGCGCTGGACTTCGCGCTCCAGTGCTCTCCGGACCACCCGTGGGTGGAGAAGCACCCGGAGTGGTTCCACCACCGCCCGGACGGCTCGATCGCCTACGCCGAGAACCCGCCGAAGAAGTACCAGGACATCTATCCCGTGGCCTTCGACAAGGACATGGACGGCATCGTCGCCGAGACGGTCCGGGTCCTGCGGCACTGGATGGACCACGGCGTACGGATCTTCCGCGTCGACAACCCGCACACGAAGCCGGTGGTGTTCTGGGAGCGGGTGATCGGCGAGATCAACGGGGCCGACCCGGACGTGATCTTCCTGGCCGAGGCGTTCACCCGGCCCGCGATGATGCGCACCCTCGGCGCGATCGGCTTCCAGCAGTCGTACACGTACTTCACCTGGCGCAACACCAAGGCGGAGCTGACGGAGTACCTCACGGAGCTGTCCGGGGACGTGGCGGCCCAGATGCGGCCGAACTTCTTCGTGAACACCCCCGACATCCTGCACGCCTACCTCCAGCAGGGCGGCCGGCCGGCCTTCGAGGTGCGGGCGGTGCTCGCCGCCACCCTCTCGCCCACCTGGGGCGTGTACGCCGGTTACGAGCTCTGCGAGGGCACGCCGGTGCGGGACGGGAGCGAGGAGTACCTCGACTCGGAGAAGTACCAACTACGGCCCCGGGACTGGGAGTCGGCCGAGCGCTCGGGTGCCTCGATCGCCCCGCTCATCACCACGCTCAACCGGGTCAGGCGCCGTCATCCGGCCCTGCGCCGACTGCGGAACCTGACCTTCCACTCGACGGACAACGACGCGGTGATCGCGTACAGCAAGCGTTCGGGCTCGAACACCGTTCTGGTGGTCGCCAACCTCGATCCTCACCACACCCAGGAGGCCACGGTCTCGTTGAACATGCCGGAACTCGGCCTCGACTGGCCCGAGACCGTGCCGGTGCGCGACGAGCTCACCGGAGAGACCTATCACTGGGGCAGGGCCAACTATGTGCGCCTCGAGCCGGGCATCACGCCCGCGCACATCCTCACCCTGCGACCGTCCCCGCAGACCGGAGGGTCACCCACATCATGACTGTCAACGAACCCGTCCCCGACACCTTCGAGGACACGCCCGCCAAGGACCGTGACCCGGACTGGTTCAAGAGGGCCGTGTTCTACGAAGTGCTCGTCAGGTCCTTCCAGGACAGCAACGGCGACGGCGTAGGCGATCTCAAGGGCATCACGTCCAAGCTGGACTATCTGCAGTGGCTGGGCGTCGACTGCCTCTGGCTGCCGCCGTTCTTCAAGTCCCCGCTACGGGACGGCGGCTACGACGTCGCCGACTACACCTCCGTACTGCCGGAGTTCGGCGATCTCGCCGACTTCGTGGAGTTCGTGGACGCGGCGCACCAGCGCGGGATGCGCGTGATCATCGACTTCGTCATGAACCACACGAGCGACCAGCACCCGTGGTTCCTGGAGTCGCGCGCCAACCCCGACGGGCCGTACGGCGACTACTACGTCTGGGCGGACGACGACAAGCAGTTCCCGGACGCCCGGATCATCTTCGTGGACACGGAGACGTCGAACTGGACCTTCGACCCGGTGCGCAAGCAGTACTACTGGCACCGGTTCTTCTCGCACCAGCCGGATCTCAACTACGAGAACCCGGCCGTGCAGGAGGAGATCCTCTCGGCACTGAAGTTCTGGCTGGACCTCGGCATCGACGGCTTCCGGCTGGACGCCGTGCCGTACCTGTACCAGCAGGAGGGGACCAACTGCGAGAACCTCCCCGCCACCCACGCCTTCCTCAAGCAGGTCCGCAAGGAGATCGACGACCACTACCCGGACACGGTGCTGCTCGCCGAGGCGAACCAGTGGCCCGAGGACGTGGTCGACTACTTCGGGGACTTCGCCTCGGGCGGCGACGAGTGCCACATGGCGTTCCACTTCCCCGTGATGCCACGGATCTTCATGGCCGTACGACGCGAGTCGCGCCACCCGGTCTCCGAGATCCTGGCCAAGACACCGGCGATCCCGGCCCACTGCCAGTGGGGCATCTTCCTGCGCAACCACGACGAGCTGACGCTCGAGATGGTCACGGACGAAGAGCGCGACTACATGTACGCGGAGTACGCCAAGGATCCCCGGATGCGGGCCAACATCGGCATCCGGCGGCGCCTGGCCCCGCTGCTCGACAACGACCGCAAGCAGATGGAGCTGTTCACCGCGCTGCTCTTCTCGCTGCCCGGTTCGCCGGTGCTGTACTACGGCGACGAGATCGGGATGGGCGACAACATCTGGCTGGGCGACCGGGACGGGGTGCGGACCCCGATGCAGTGGACCCCGGACCGGAACGCCGGCTTCTCGTCCTGCGACCCGGGCCGGCTCACCCTGCCGGCCATCATGGACCCGGTCCACGGCTACCAGGTCACCAATGTCGAGTCGGGGATGGCCTCACCGTCCTCGCTGCTGCACTGGACGAAGCGGATGATCGAGATCCGTAAGCAGAACCGGGCCTTCGGACTCGGCTCGTACACGGAGCTGCCCTCGTCCAATCCGGCGGTGCTCGCCTTCCTCCGGGAGGACGGCGACGATCTGGTGCTCTGCGTGAACAACTTCTCGCGGTTCGCGCAGCCGACGGAGCTGGACCTGCGGCAGTTCGACGGGATGAGCCCGGTGGAGCTGATCGGCCAGGTGCGGTTCCCGGCGATCGGACAGTGGCCCTACCTGCTCACCCTGGCGGGTCACGGCTTCTACTGGTTCCGTCTGAAGGCACGGTCGGCCACGAGCCGCCCGAACCCCTGACGGACCAAGCGACCGAAGATCTGACCGAAGAACGGCCAACTGCCCGGGGTGGAGCGGGTTTCCCCCGCGCCACCCTGGGCACTGTGTCCCACACACGGTCGATTCAGGTCCATACGGGCCTTCTTGTCGGGCCCGTACGGATCTTCCCCTCCCGACACGTCCCGCACATCCGGACAGTCGAAGCCGCCATCCGGGACACTTTGCGCATTTGAACTCGATTCACACGAACTCGAATCTGCGCCCCCCGGGGAAAGGACGCGATGCCATGCCGGAGACCGCATCCACCACCCGGGCCCCGGCCGCCCTCCTCCCGTCACTCGCTCCCCTGCTCCATGAATGGCTGCCCCGGCAGCGCTGGTTCGCGGGCAAGGGCCGCCGGGTCATCGGATTCACGCTGGAAGCGGCCACCGAGCTGCTGCCGCTGGACGGCGCGGGACCCGGGCTGCTGCACCTGCTCGTACGGGTGGAACAGCCGGGCCGCCCGGCCGGTACGCCCGTCGACTGCTATCAACTGCTCCTGGGCGTACGGACCCAGCTGCCGCCCCGCCTCGCTCCCGCCCTGATCGGGCGGATCCGGCAGGGACCGCTGGCCGGCCGGGCGGTCTACGAAGGGCTGCGCGATCCGCGGCTCGCCGGGCTGCTCTACGAACGGCTGCGCACACCGGGCCGGATCGGCCCGCTCGGCTTCCACCGCACCGTCGACCTGCCGCCCTCGCTCGCGCCCCGGATGCTGGACGCCGAACAGTCCAACTCCTCGCTCGTGTACGGCGATACGTACATCCTGAAGATCTTCCGCCGCGTCAGCCCCGGCGCCAACCCCGACCTGGAGCTGCCGCTCGCGCTCGCGCGCGCCGGCTGCTCGCGGGTGCCGGCGCCGGTGGCCTGGTTCGAGTCGGGCGCCAGCACGCTCGGCGTCCTCCAGCCGTATCTACGGGACTCCCGGGACGGCTGGCGACTCGCCCTCGACGCACTGGCGGACGGACGGGAGTTCACCGACGAGGCGCACGCCCTGGGCCGGGCCACGGCCGAGGTGCACCTCGCGCTGGCGACGGCGCTGCCGACCGAGCGGCTGCACCGGACACAGACGGAGCACCTGGCCGGGGAGATGGACCAGCGGCTGCACGCGGCGGCGCAGGCGGTGCCGGCGCTGCTTCCGTACGTCCCCGGGCTGCGCGCCGTCTTCGCGGCGGCGGGCGGCGCGGTCGGCTCCGGTCTGCTCCAGCGGGTCCACGGCGATCTGCACCTCGGGCAGACGCTGCGGGCGGCGGACGACGGCGGCTGGACGGTGATCGACTTCGAGGGCGAGCCCGCGAAGCCGCTCGCCGAGCGGTGCCGTCCACAGCCGGCGGTCCGCGACGTCGCGGGGATGCTCCGCTCCTTCGACTACGCGGCGCGCACACACCGCCCGTGGAACGCCGAGTGGGCGGCGCGCTGCCGCGACGCCTACTGCACCGGCTACGCCGAGGCGTCGGGCACGGACCCGCGCACGGACCCGGCGCTGCTGCGGGCCTACGAGACGGACAAGGCGGTCTACGAGGTCGTCTACGAGGCCCGCCACCGCCCGGACTGGCTCCCGGTCCCCATGTCCGCGATCGAACGCCTGGCGGGAGCGGAGTGACGAGTCCGGCCCGGAAGATCGCCGCCCCACGCCCGCGACGGCGCCGTCCACCCGCGTGCGGGGTGCCGCGGGGCCCATTCGGCCGAGTGTCCTGTGCGGGGCCCGCGCCGTTGCGGTTGCGTGGGAACCGGCGCATCTCCCCCACCCCATCCTTCGACCCCCCTTGCAGGAGGCATCCCCGTGACCGCCCGATCCGCTCGAAAGACGGCAGTGCCCCCGGCGAAGACGCCCGCGCCCCGGGCGGCCCAGGATCCCGTACGGAAGGTGCGGAAGGCGCCGCCGCTCGACGCGGGGGACCGGGCGCGGCTGCTCGCCGGGGAGCACCACGACCCGCACGCCCATCTCGGCGCCCACGCCGTCCGCGGTGGCATCGCGATCCGGGTCCTGCGCCCGTACGCCCGTGAGGTCGCCGTCCTCGCCAAGGGCAAGCGCACCACCCTGCACGACGAGGGGGACGGCTTCTTCTCCGGGATCCTGCCGCTGCTCCGCAAGGTCCCCGAGTACGAGCTGCGCGTGCGCTACGACGGCGACGAGCTCGCCGTCCACGACCCGTACCGCTTCCTGCCCTCCCTCGGCGACCTCGACCTGCACCTCATCGGCGAGGGCCGGCACGAGGAGCTGTGGAAGGCGCTCGGGTCGCGGATCACGACCCACCAGGGCGTGACCGGCACCCGCTTCACCGTCTGGGCGCCGAACGCCCGCGGCGTCCGTGTCACGGGCGCCTTCAACCACTGGGACGGCACCGGTCTGCCGATGCGCTCCCTCGGCTCGACCGGCGTCTGGGAGCTGTTCGTGCCCGGCATTGGCGAGGGCGCGGTCTACAAGTACGACATCACCCGTCCCGACGGCTCCCACACGCTCCGCGCCGACCCGATGGCCCGCCGCACCGAGTGCCCCCCGAACACCGCCTCGATCGTCACCGACTCGTACCACGAGTGGAGCGACACCCGGTGGATGGCGAGCCGCGGCGCCCGCCCGCACCACGAGGCGCCGCTCTCGGTCTACGAGGTCCATCTGCCCTCCTGGCGCCCGGGTCTGTCGTACCGGCAGCTCGCCGAGCAGCTGCCCGACTACGTCCGCGATCTCGGCTTCACGCACGTGGAGTTCATGGCCGTCGCCGAGCACCCCTTCAGCGGCTCCTGGGGCTACCAGGTCACGGGCTTCTACGCGCCGACCGCCCGCATGGGCACCCCCGACGACTTCAAGTTCCTGATCGACGCCCTGCACCAGGCCGGGATCGGCGTCCTGATGGACTGGGTGCCCGCGCACTTCCCGCGCGACGACTGGGCGCTGGCGGAGTTCGACGGCCGGCCGCTGTACGAGCACGAGGACCCGCGCCGCTCCGCGCACCCCGACTGGGGCACGCTGGAGTTCGACTACGGCCGCAAGGAGGTACGGAACTTCCTGGTCGCCAACGCGGTGTACTGGTGCGAGGAGTTCCACCTCGACGGTCTGCGCGTGGACGCGGTCGCCTCGATGCTCTACCTCGACTACTCGCGCGAGCACGGCGAGTGGCTGCCGAACGAGTTCGGCGGGCGGGAGAACCTGGACGCGGTCGCCTTCCTCCAGGAGATGAACGCGACGGTGTACCGGCGCTGCCCGGGGATCATCACCTTCGCCGAGGAGTCGACGGCCTGGGACGGCGTCACCAGGGCGACGGACCAGGTGGGCCCCGGCGGCTTCGGCGGTCTCGGCTTCGGCATGAAGTGGAACATGGGCTGGATGCACGACTCCCTCGGCTACGTCGAGAAGGAGCCGGTGCACCGCAAGTACCACCACAACGAGATGACCTTCTCGATGGTGTACGCGTACAGCGAGAACTACATCCTGCCGATCTCCCACGACGAGGTCGTGCACGGCAAGCAGGCCCTGGTCTCGAAGATGCCCGGCGACTGGTGGCAGCAGCGCGCCAACCACCGGGCGTACCTCGGCTTCATGTGGGCCCACCCCGGCAAGCAACTCCTCTTCATGGGGCAGGAGTTCGCTCAGGGTGCGGAGTGGTCGGCCGAGCACGGCCCGGACTGGTGGCTGCTCGACCCGTCGTACGGCGCGGAGCCCGACCACCGAGGCGTAAGGGACCTGGTACGCGACCTGAACACGGTCTACGGCGCGACGCCGGCGCTGTGGGAGCGGGACACCGTCCCCGAGGGGTTCCAGTGGGTGGTGGGCGACGCGGCCGAGGACAACGTCTTCGCGTTCCTCCGCTACGACGCCGAGGGCTCGCCGCTGCTCGCGGTCTGCAACTTCTCTCCCGTCGTACGGCACGACTTCCGGCTCGGGGTCCCGGACACGTTCGCGGCCTGGGCGGAGGTGCTGAACACGGACGCGGCCCGGTACGGCGGTGGCGACGTGGTGAGCACCGACCCGGTGAAGACCGAGTCGGTGCCGTCCCACGGCCGTTCGGCCAGCGTGCGGATGACGCTGCCGCCGCTGGCCACGGTCTGGCTCAGGCCTGCCTGACTCAGGCCTGCCTGATGACCCCCAGCCGCTGAGTGGCCCGGGTCAGCGCCACGTACAGGTCGTTGACGCCGTGCGTGGCGCCGGCCCGGATGCCGTCCGGGTCGACGACGAGGACCGTGTCGAACTCCAGGCCCTTGGCCTGGCGCGGGTCGAGGAGGACCACCGGCCGGGTCAGGTCGGGCGTCGGTCCGTACGAGGCCTCCGGAAGCGCGGCCGTCAGCGCCGGGTGGAGCTCCGTCGGGGCGATCACCGCGAGGCGGCCCTCCTGGCGCGCCTCGGCGGCGACCGCGTCGGCGGTCTCCTTCACGGGGTCCTCGACGGTCCGCCGCCAGGGCTCCACCCCGGTGGAGCGGACGGAGCGCGGCGGCTCGAAGCCCGGGTCGGCCTCGCGCCGGACGTCGGCGGCGACGGCCATGATCTCGGCGGGGGTGCGGTAGTTGACGCCGAGCCGTACGAGCTCCCAGCGGTCCTCCACGTACGGCGTGAGGATGTCCTCCCACGAGCCGACGCCCGCCGCGTCCCCGGTCTGGGCCGGGTCGCCGACCAGGGTCATCGAACGGGTCGGGCTGCGGCGCATCAGGAGGCGCCAGGCCATCGCGGAGAGCTCCTGCGCCTCGTCGACGATGATGTGGCCGAAGGCCCAGGTGCGGTCGGCCGCGGCGCGTTCGGCTGCGCTGCGGTGGTCGGCCTCCTCGTGGCGCTCGGCGAACCGCTCGGCGTCGATGATGTCGTGCGCGGCGAGGACCTCGGCGGCGTCCTTGTCCTGCTCCTCCTTGTCCTCGAACTCGTAGGTGCGCGAGGCGTACGAGACGTCGAGGACGCCCTGTGCGTACTGGATCTGCTTCTCCCGCTCGGCCTCGGCCGCGGCCCGGGCGGCCGAGTCGTCCTCGCCGAGGAGTTCGGCGGCCTCGTCGAGGAGCGGGACGTCGGCGGGGGTCCAGGGGCCGTCCTCGCGCCGGATCGCGGCCGCGTCCCCCTCGGCGAGGTGGGTCGGCTCGGCGAGGTAGTCGGCGAGGAAGGACTCGGGGGTGAGGGGCGGCCAGAGGGTGTCGATGGCGGCGTGGACGTCGGCGCTGGCGGCGATGGACTTGGCGAGCAGGGCGATGTCGTCGGGGCCGAGGAAGTTGGGTCCGCCGTAGGGGTCGGCGCCGATGCGGTCGGCGAGCTGCTCGGCGAGTGCGTCGAGGAGGTGGAAGACGAAGTAGGGCCGGGCCAGGTTGTGCGGCAGCCGGGTCTCGCGGGCCTTGTGGCGGGCTTCGAGGGCCATGTCCCAGTCGATGATCAGGTCGCCGTCGTCGTGCGGCACGATCAGGGGCTCTCCGCGCTCGGGGACCTGCTGCCGGTCCCGTACCGCGTGGGCGAGGGCCTCGGCCATGGCGGCGGAGCCCTTGACGGCGGCGGCATGCGGGGTGTCCGTACCGGTGGCGCGGACGCCGGGGAAGAGTTCGCCGGGGGTGGCGAGCAGGACGCCGGTCTCGCCGAGGGAGGGCAGGACGTTGCCGATGTAGCCGAGGAAGGCCGGGTTGGGGCCGACGATGAGGACGGCGCGCCGGGCGAGCTGCTCGCGGTGCGCGTAGAGGAGGTACGCGGCCCGGTGCAGGGCAACGGCGGTCTTGCCGGTGCCGGGGCCGCCCTCGACGACGAGGACGCCGCGGTGCGGGGAGCGGATGATGCGGTCCTGCTCGGCCTGGATGGTCTGCACGATGTCGTGCATCCGTCCGGTGCGGGCGGCGTCGAGCGAGGCGAGCAGCACCTCGTCGGCGTCCCTGTTCTCGTGCCCGGTGCGGGTCCCGTCGGCGAGGTCGAGGACCTCGTCGTGGAGGGCGGTCACGTCGCGGCCGTGGGTGGTGATGTGACGGCGTCGGCTGAGCCCCATGGGCTCGTACCCGGTGGCGAGGTAGAAGGGGCGGGCGGCCTCGGCGCGCCAGTCGACGACGAGCGGCGTGCGGTCCGGGTCGTCCTTCCGGATGCCGATGCGGCCGATGTGGTGGTCGCGTCCGTCCCGGAAGACGAGCCGTCCGAAACAGAGCCCGGTCTCCCCCGCGTTGAAGGCGGCGAGCAGCCCGGACTGCTCGGCGACCATCACGTCACGCTCCAGCCGGCCCTGGTTGCCGACCCACGGCGCCTTCAGCGCCCGGCCGACGTCGGCCTCGGCCCGGTCCCTCAGGTCGTCGAGTCGTGCGTAGAGCTCTGTGATGAATTGCTGCTCATTCCGAAATTCCTCGGTTGACAATTCGACTCCCGGCGCGATACAGTGCGTTTATTGAACTTCTCCGCGTCTTTCGTTGTGCGCAGACACGGAATCCAAGAATATACGCGAGAAACAACCCCGACTGCAATTCTAGTCGGGGTATTTTCATGTCTCATGGGGAGAGACGAAGCCCGCGATCTGTTGATCGCGCAGGGCGCGGACACGCTGAACCACCCGGGCGGCACCCTGCTCGCCCATCTGGACCGGGTCGAGGCCCTGTTGACGGCCTGGGGCGCACGGGACGCCCTCCGGCTCGCCGGCCTGTGCCACGCCTTCTACGGCACGGACGGATTCGCCGAGCAGCTGCTGCCGCTGGAACGCCGCGATGAGCTGGCCGCGGCGATCGGCGCGGAGGCGGAGGAGATCGTGTACTTCTACGCGAGCTGCGCCCGGGAATTCTCGTACCCCGCCGTCGAACGTGAGAACGGACTCTTCCGGGACCGCTTCACCGGCGAGACGTTCGCGCCGACGGCGACGCGGCGGGCGGACTTCGCGGAACTGACCGCCGCGAACGAACTGGACGTGCTGCGCGTGAACCAGGAGCTGCGGTCCCGGCACGGTGGCGCACTGCTCGGACTGTTCACCCGCTGGCGGGGGCTGCTCACCGGACCCGCCTCCGCGGCGGCCCGCGAGGACCTTGTGGGGCTCCGGCCGCGACTCGACGAATAATCCAGTGCGGGCCCGGGGTGGCCCCGCTACCGTCACCCGTATGAAGCGTGCCGCGATCATCACGACGACGCCGGAGAGTGTCCCGGCGCGCTGACCGCTGTCATTACGTCACGAAGCCCCGGGGCCGAGCGCCCCGGGGCTTCGTCGTTCCTCCGGCCGCTCGTCCCGGGCGACCGCCCCAGGAGGACGCCATGCACCAGGACCACCGCAGGCTCGGCCGCGAGCTGGACCTGTTCGACACCGACCCGCTGATCGGCGCGGGGCTGCCGTACTGGCTGCCCGACGGAGCCGTCGTACGGCACACCCTGGAGGAGTACGTCCGGGAGGTGGAGCGACGGGCCGGGTACCGGCACGTGTACTCACCCGTCCTCGGGAAACGGGAGCTGTACGAGATCTCCGGGCACTGGGCCCACTACAGCGACGACATGTTCCCGCCCATGGAACTCGGCGGCGAGCAGGTCGTCCTGCGGCCGAGCCTCTGCCCGCACCACGCGGTGATCTACCGCTCCCGCGCGCACAGCTACCGCGAGCTGCCCCTGCGGATGGCCGAACTCGGCGGCATGTACCGCTCCGAACTATCCGGCGTCCTCGGCGGGTTGACCAGGGTCCGGGCCATCCAGCTGAACGACGCGCACATCTTCTGCACCCTGGACCAGGTCGCCGAGGAGGCCGCGGCGGCACTGGGGCTGATCGGGCGGGCATACGAGGCGATGGGCATCGCGCCGGCCCGGTACCGGCTCTCGCTCCCCGGGCCCGGCGGCAAGTACGTCGCCGCGCCCGCGCTGTGGGAGCGGTCCACCGCGCTCCTGCGCGACGTGCTCGACGCCTCCGGGCTCGCGTACGAGGCCGCCGAGGGCGAGGCCGCGTTCTACGGGCCCAAGATCGACGTGCAGGTCGCGGACGGAGCGGGGCGGGAGTCGACCCTGTCGACCGTGCAGATCGACTTCCACCAGCCCGAGCGCTTCGGTCTGCACTACATCGGGGCGGATGGCGCCAGGCACCGGCCCGTCATGATCCATCGCAGCATCGTGGGCAGCGTGGAACGAGCCGTCGCCCACCTCCTCGAACACCACGCAGGCGCCTTCCCGGCCTGGCTCGCCCCCGTCCAGCTGGTCGTCCTGCCCGTCTCGGAGTCCGAGCGGCCCGCCGCCGACGCACTGGCCGCCCGATGTGCCGAACTCGGCCTGCGAGCCGAGGTCGTGGGCCCGGAGCGGGGCACCCTGGGCGCCCGCGTCCGGGAGGCACGCCTCGTCCCGTACCAGGCGGTCATCGGCGCGAGGGAGGCGGCCGACGGCCTTGTGGCGCTGCGGCTGCGGGACGGCCGTCGGCTCGACCCGCGCCCCTCGGGCGAGATCCTCGAACGGATGAGGGCGCTGGTCGGGGCGCACAGCACCGAGCTGTGGGACAGCCTTCGAAAGGCGTCCCCCGACCGACTCCCCCTGGGCGACGCCTCTTAGACCAGCACGTCTTCGAGCTCCTTCAGGAGGCGGCGCTTCGGGCGGGCACCCACCATCGACTTCACGGGTTCGCCCGCCCGGAACACCATCAGCGTCGGCGTCCCGAGGACTCCGTACCGCACCGCGATCTCCGGGTTCCTGTCCACGTCCAGCTGGACGATCCTCAGCCGGTCCGCCTCCTCCGCGGCGACCGCGCCGAGCACCGGCCCCAGCTGGCGGCAGGGGCCGCACCAGTCCGCGGTGAACTTCACCAGGACGGGCAACTCCGAGCCGAGGACCTCGGCGTCGAAGTCGGCGGCCGTCACCTCGGTGACACCTTCGATCCGGATCATTCCGTCATCCTCCGAGTTCGCACGTGGGTTCCGGGCCGCCGGGCAGTTCCGCCTCGGCCCGCAGCAGCTGCGCGGCGACCTGGGCGCGGACCGCCTGGAGCTGCTCGACGAGTCCGTCCAGCTCCGCGAGCTTGCGCCGGTACACGTCGAGCGAGGCCGGACAGGCGTCCCCCGCCGGGTGACCCGCCCGCAGGCAGTCGACGAACGGCCGGGTCTCCTCCAACTCGAACCCGAAGTCCTGCAGGGTCCTGATCTGCTGGAGGAGCCGCAGGTCGTCCTCGTCGTACGTGCGGTAGCCGTTCTCCGTCCGCCGGGCGGCCAGGAGGCCACGGGACTCGTAGTAGCGCAGAGTCCGCGTGGTCGTCCCGGCCCGCTCGGCCAGCTCGCCGATTCGCATGGGTCGAACGTAAGCCTTGACGCCGACGTCAAGGCAAGCGGACGGGGGCGCGGGTGATGGCGGTCCGTGCTAGGGAGGACTCATGGAGCAGGACGAACTGCTGCGGTTCCTCCGCGGGCACCGGCTCGCCGTCGAGGCGTCCGTGGCCCCGGACGGGTCACCGCAGGCTGCGGTCGTCGGATACGCGGTCACGGACGACCTGGAGATCGTCTTCGACACCGTGGAGACGACCCGTAAGTACGAGAACCTGGTCGCCGACCCGCGGATCGCGCTGGTCATCGGCTGGGGCGAGATCACCGCCCAGATCGAGGGCGTCGCGGACATCCCTCACGGCCCTGAGGGGGAACGGATCCGCGAGTGCTACTTCACGGCGTACCCGGACGGCCGCGACCGCCTCGCGTGGCCGGGAATCACCCACGTGCGGGTACGCCCGCGCTGGGCGCGGTACAGCGACTTCACGTCGGAACCGCCGAGGATCGAGGAAGTGAGGCTGAGGTAGGGGGCGGGACGATCGCCCACACGGGGGTGGGGAGGGCGCGGGGCCGCTCACGCGGGACCGTGTCCCTCCTGCCGGGCCGGGCGCACGTCGTGGTGGGAGCCGTTTCCGTCGACGCCGCCGGGAGGAAGGAGCGGCTTGCGCTCCACGGGGGACGACAGGACGATCGAGGTCGTCGTCCGGCCGAGCGCCGAGGTCCGCTCCAGGATCTCTTCGAGATGGATCGTGTCGGTGACGGCGACCTTGAGGATCCAGCAGTCCTCGCCCACCACGTGGTGGACCTCGCGGATCTCGGGCCGGGCGACGAGCTCCAGCGTCCGCGGGTGCTTGAGCGTGTAGCCGCCGTGCGGGTTGACGCGGATGAAGGCCTGGATGCCGTAGCCGAGCCGCGACGGGGCGACATGGGCTCCGTATCCGGTGATCGCCCCGCAGGCCTCCAGTCGGCGCACCCGCTCGGTGACGGCCGCCGGGCTCAGTCGAACGCGCCGGCCGAGCTCGCTGAGCTTGATGCGGCCGTCGGTCTGGACGAGCTCCAGGATCTGCCGGTCGATGGGGTCGAAGGCGCCTCCCGAGGTTTCGTCGGCGGCGGGGCGCAGATGCCGTGGTTCCTTCGGCGCGGCGGCCTGTACTCCCATGTTTCCCCCTTCAGACAGCGAGCGCACAACGTAACACTTGTCGTATGAACATTCTGATCATCGGCGGGAACCGCTATTTCGGAAAGCGATTGACGGCCCGTCTCCTGAAATCCGGACACGCGGTGACGATTCTGAACCGGGGTTCTTCCCCTATTCCGGACGACCTTCCCTCCGACGCCCCCCATACCGTCACCCACCTCCTCGCCGACCGGAACGACGAGGCCGCTCTGGAATCCGCGCTCGGCGACCGGACTTTCGATGTCGTCGTCGACCAGGTCTGCTACACCCCGCGCCAGGCCGCCATCGCCCGGCGGGTGTTCGGGCCGCGCACGGGGCGCTATGTGATGACGTCGACGGTGGAGGTGTACGAGTACGAGGACTCCGCCACGCCCGTACGGGAGGAGGCGGTCGATCCGCGCACCGTCACCGTCGACCTCGATCTTCCCTGGGACGACGGCGAGTTCCTCGACGCACACTACGGCGAGGGGAAGCGGCAGGCCGAAGCCGTGTTCGCGGCCGAGCCGCCGTTCCCGTACACGGCGGTACGGGTCGCCCATGTGCTGGGCGGCGAGGACGACTTCACCGGACGGGTCGAGCACTACGCGCACCGTGTCAGGGCGGGCGAGCCGATCGCCGTACCGGCGGTGAACCACCCGGCCACCTATGTGTACGTCAAGGAGATAGCCGAATTCCTGGCATGGGCGGTGGAGGCCGAATTCACCGGACCGGTCAACGCCCATTCCCATGGTCCGCTCACCACGGCCGACATCTGCGCCGAGATCGAGAGGCAGGTGGGCGGAAGGACCGTTCTGCAGGAGGTGGAGGTCGGCGAGGTGTCACCGTTCTCCTTCGCCCGCTCGTACGGAATGGACAACTCCCGTGCGACGGCTCTCGGCTTCTCCTTCTCGCATTCCGCGCAGTGGCTGGCACAGGCCCTCTCCGAGACGCTGGGGGCACGCTGATGCGATACCGGACGCTCGGAGACGTGCGCGTCGGCGCGATCGGTCTCGGCGCGATGCCGCTGTCGATCGAGGGCCGCCCCGACGAGGCCCGCGCACTCGCCACCGTCCACGCGGCGCTCGACGCGGGTGTGACGCTGCTCGACACGGCGGATTCGTACCACCCGCCGGACGGCGAGCCGGGCGAGGGCGAGCTACTGGTGGCGCGCGCGCTGGCCACGTACGGGGGTCGTGGCCGGGGCGGGGGCGGTACGGACGAGGTGCTCGTGGCGACGAAGGGGGGTCGAGGGCGGACGGCGGACGGCGACTGGACCGTCGACGGCACGCCCGCCCACCTGCGGCGGGCGGCCGAGGCGTCCGCGCGGCGACTGGGGGTGGAGGCGATCGGGCTGTACCAGCTGCACAAGCCGGACCCGGCCGTCCCGTACGCCGAATCGCTCGGCGCGATACGGGAGTTGCTGGACGCGGGCACGATCCGGCTGGCAGGGATCTCCAATGTGGACGTGGCGCAGATCCGGCTCGCGCGGGAGATCCTGGGGGACCGGCTGGTCTCCGTACAGAACCGGTACTCCCCCGCCGTACGGACCTCCGAGGCGGAGCTGCGGCTCTGCGCGGAGCTCGGTCTGGCCTTCATGCCGTGGAGTCCGCTGGGCGGGATCTCGCGCAGCTCGCTGGACGGAGCGTCGGCCCTGGAGGCGGACCCCGAGTTCGGGGCGTTCCATCGGGTGGCGCGGGCGCGCGGGGTGAGTCCGCAGCGGGTGGCGCTCGCCTGGCTGCTGGCCCGGTCGGAGGCGGTGCTCCCGATCCCGGGGGCGAGCCGGCCGGAGACGGTACGGGACTCGGCGGCAGCCGCCGAACTCGTGCTGGATGCACGTGAGTTGGCCGAGCTGGGCGTTCACTAGCCGAAGGCACCGGACCCATTGACGGGGCCGGTGTCTCCAACTACAAAAGCCTCCTGAGAGCGCTCTCAGGCGCTCGTCCCCCACCGGAGGTGTTCTCCTTGAGCCGCGTCCGACGTACCCCCCTGCTCGCCTCGCTCCTCGCCGCCGCCCTCGCCACGGGCACCCTGCTCGGCCTGAGCGGGGCCGGCACCGCCAGCGGTGCCGTTCCGCCCCCGGCGCCCGGCTGGTCGCTCCAGTGGAGCGACGACTTCGACGGCCCCGACCGCGCCCTGCCGAACGCGGCCGACTGGCAGATCGACACCGGTCACGGCTACCCGGGCGGCCCCGCCAACTGGGGCACCGGAGAGATACAGAACTACACCTCGAGCCCCGACAACCTGCGCCTCGACGGCACCGGCAACCTGCGGATCACCCCGCTCAAGGACGGCGCGGGCAACTGGACCTCGGCCCGGATCGAGACGAAGCGCGCCGACTTCAAGGCCCCCGAGGGCGGGACCCTGCGCATCGAGGGCCGGGTCCAGATGCCGAACGTGACGGGTGACGCGGCCCTCGGCTACTGGCCCGCGTTCTGGGCGCTCGGCGCGCCCTACCGGGGCAACTACTGGAACTGGCCGGCCATCGGCGAGTTCGACATCATGGAGAACGTCAACGGCCTCAACTCCGTCTGGGGCGTGCTGCACTGCGGGGTGAACCCGGGCGGCCCCTGCGGGGAGACCACCGGCATCGGCGCCAGCCGCACCTGCCCCGGCGCGAGCTGCCAGTCGGCCTTCCACACGTACCGCTTCGAGTGGGACCGCTCGGTCTCCCCCAACGAGCTGCGCTGGTACGTGGACGACCAGCTCTTCCACAGCGTGAACGAGACCAGGGTCGGCGCCCAGGCGTGGGCCGACATGACCAGCCACGCGGGCTACTTCATCCTGCTGAACGTGGCGATGGGCGGAGCCTTCCCGGACGCGCTGGCGGGGAAGACGCCGACGGCGGCGACGGTGTCCGGGCGACCGATGCTCGTCGACTACGTCGCGGTCTGGACGAAGGGCGGCGGCACGACCCCGCCGACCACTCCCCCGCCCTCGGGCTCCTCGCAGCTCTACCTTCGGACGGGTTCGGGCGCGGGCGACGCCCAGTCGGCCGCATCCTCCGCGGCCCTGGCCTCGGCGGGCGGCGCCAATCACGACGGCACCCCGGCCAACGCGCAGGTCTTCACCTCGGGCCCGATCACCCGGACGTACAACGGCGGGTCGACGGCGTTCGACCTGTTCGTGGACGCCGGGTCGGTGGTCGCCAACGGGCAGCAGGTACGGGTGAGTTACGACCGTACGGGCGACGGGAGCTGGGAGCGCGTGGAGACGTACCAGTACTTCGCGACGGATCCCGTACCGGGTTACGAGCACTACACCCAGGCGAGGGGGCTGCGGTCGGCGACCGGCAGCCACGGGAACCTGGTGAACGGACGGGTCCGGATCGAGGTGTGGAACGCGATCGGGAACGGGCCGAGCACGGTCGGCGTCGGCAACCAGTCGGTGGTCAGGATCCCGTTCTCGTGACCCCGCGGCCCGCATCCTCGTGACCCTGTCGCCCCAGGTGCGACGAGCAGGACGACCCCGGCCGCGCATGCGGCCGGGGTCACCCCTTCCCCGAGGCCCGGATCCGGCTCAAGGCCCGGGACCCGGGAAGCCTCAGACTCCGGCGCGGGCCTTCTCCACGCCCTCCCCGGGGCCGTCGGCCCGCTGGTCGGGCACGGTGTCCGCCGGGGCGTGGTCGTCGACCAGGGTCTTCTCGTCGAACGGGACCCGGCCGGCCAGGACCTCGGAGACCCGGGCCTTGTCGATCTCCTTGGTCCAGGTGCCGACGAGGACGGTCGCGACCGCGTTGCCCGCGAAGTTCGTCAGGGCGCGGGCCTCGCTCATGAAGCGGTCGATGCCGACGATCAGACCGACGCCGTCGACCAGCTCGGGCCGGTGCGACTGGAGGCCGCCGGCGAGGGTCGCGAGACCGGCGCCGGTGACGCCCGCCGCGCCCTTCGACGCGATGATCATGAAGACCAGCAGGCTGACCTGCTCGGCGAGCGAGAGCGGGTTGCCCATCGCCTCGGCGACGAAGAGCGAGGCCATCGTCAGGTAGATCGCCGTGCCGTCCAGGTTGAAGGAGTAGCCGGTCGGCACGGTGATACCGACGACGGGCTTGCTGACGCCCAGGTGCTCCATCTTGGCGATGAGCCGCGGCAGCGCCGACTCGGAGGACGAGGTGGAGAGGATCAGCAGGAACTCGCGGCCCAGGTACTTCAGCAGCGCGAGGATGTTGACCCCGGCGACCACCCGCAGCAGCGCGCCGAGCACCACGAAGACGAAGAGCGCGCAGGTCACGTAGAAGCCGATCATGATGACCGCGAGCGACTTCAGCGCGTCGACGCCGGTCGCGCCGACGACCGCCGCGATGGCACCGAAGGCGCCGATCGGGGCCGCCCACATGATCATGGCGAGGATGCGGAAGACCAGCCGCTGGATGTGCCCGATGCCGCGCAGGACCGGCTCACCGGTCTTGCCCATCGCCTGGAGCGCGAAGCCCGCGAGGAGGGCGACGAGGAGGGTCTGCAGGACCTCGCCCTCGGTGAAGGCGGAGACCAGGGTCTTGGGGATGATCCCGAGGAGGAAGTCCGCGGTGGACTCGCTCGCCCCGTCGGCCTGCTTGGCGCCGGCCTCGGCGACCTCCTTGGTGAGGTGGAGGCTGGAGCCGGGGTCCAGGATGTTGCCCACGAGAAGGCCGATGGCGAGGGCCACGGTCGACATCACGAGGAAGTACCCGAGCGCGAGTCCGCCGACGGCGCCGACCTTCGCGGCCTTCCGGACCGAGCCGACGCCGAGGACGATCGTGCAGAAGATGATCGGCGAGATCATCATCTTGATCAGGTTCACGAAGCCGGTGCCCAGGGGCTTGAGTTCCACGGCGACGCCCGGCGCCACGAACCCGACCGTGATGCCGAGTACGACGGCGGCGATGACTGCGAGATACAGGTAGTGGGTACGGTCCCGTTGTGCTGCGGCCACGGGGTCCTCCTCGTGCTGATGGGTGTCCACGTCCCGGTGGATCCCAGCGAATATCCATCAGCCTGTGACCCGGGTCACCCTTGCGTTCGTTTCGTTCACGACCGAACCATGTGCGTTCACGACCGACCCTGTGGCGGAGAACGATTCGGGAACGGGATTCCCCGCCGCAAATCCGGCGGGGCACACTTACCGACATGCGCATACCGTTCCCCCGACCCCGCAGCCTCGCCGGCCAGCTCTTCGCGATGCAGGTCGTGCTCGTGGCCGCGATCGTGGCCGGGTGCGCCTTCTTCGCGTACATCACGGACCGCGCCCAGGCCGAGGAGACCGCGACCCGCCAGGTCACCGCGCTGGCGACCGCCGTCGCCGAGTCCCCCTCGGTGGTGGAGGCCGCCGGCTCCACGGACCCGAGCGCGCGCCTCCAGCCGTACGCCGAATCGCTGCGGCAGCACTCAGGCGTCGCCTTCGTGGTGATCATGGCCCCGGACGGCACCCGCTGGACGCATCCGGAGCCGGACCAGATCGGCCGTACGTACCTCGGTCACATCGAGCCGGCCCTGAAGGGGACGACCTTCTCCGAGACCCACTTGGGGACGCTCGGCCGCTCGGTCCGCGCGGTCGCCCCGGTCTTCGACGACGGCCGGGTCGTGGGTCTGGTCAGCGCGGGCATCACGATCGAGAAGATCAGCGAGCAGGTACGGGAGCAGGTGACGGCCCTGCTCGGGATGGCCGGGGCGGCGCTGGCGCTCGGCGGTGTCGGTACGTACGTGATCAACGCGCGGCTGCGGCGGCACACGCACGGCATGAACGCGTCCGAGCTGAGCCGGATGCACGACTACCACGAGGCCGCGCTGCACGCGGTGTCCGAGGGGCTCGTGATGCTGGACGGGCAGCGACGGATCGCACTCATCAACGACGGCGCACGGGAGCTGCTCGGTCTCGACGCCGACGTGGTGGGCCGGTCGGCTGCGGACCTGGGGCTGCCGGTGTCGCTCACGAGCGCGTTGCTGGCCTCGGAGCCGCGGGTGGACGAGCTGCATCTGACGGCCGAGCGCGTGCTCGTGGTCAACACCCGTCCGGTGGTGGGCGGGGAGCGCCGGGGTACGGTCGTCACCCTGCGGGACCGCACGGAACTCCAGGCGCTGTCAGGTGAGTTGACCTCCGAGCGGGGGTTCACACAGGCGCTGCGTTCGCAGGCCCACGAGGCGGCGAACCGTCTGCACACGGTCGTCTCGCTGATCGAACTGGGCCGGGTGGACGAGGCCGTCGGCTTCGCGACGGCCGAACTGGAGCTGGCGCAGGCGCTCACCGACCGGGTGGTCGACGCGGTCGGCGAGCCGGTCCTGGCGGCGCTGCTGCTCGGGAAGGCGGCGCAGGCCAACGAGTCGGGGGTGGAGCTGGTCCTGACCGAGGACAGTCGCATCGACGACGGACTGCTGCCGCCTGCGCTTCCGTCCCGGGACCTCGTCACGATCCTCGGCAACCTGATCGACAACGCGGTCGAGGCGGCGAGCGGTACGCCGCAGGGGCGGGTCACCGTCACGGCCCGCACCCACGGCGGGGAGCTCCTCCTCAGGGTCTCCGACACCGGCCCGGGGATCGACACGGGCGACCCGGACGCGGTCTTCGACCGCGGCTGGTCCACCCGAGGCCCCGGGCGGGGCCTGGGCCTCGCGCTGGTCCGTCAGGCGACGACGCGGGCCGCCGGCACGGTGGTCCTGACCCGGGCCCCGGAGGGCGGCGCGGAGTTCACCGTACGACTGCCGTTGACGGCGGAGGCTGGTGCGGCACTGGCGACGGAGCCCCCGGGGCCGGTGCCTCCGGGCCCGAGCCCGGCCGCGGGATCGACCCCTGCGCCGGCCCTGTCGGCGCCCCCGTCCGCACCCTCGTCCGCGCCGATCACCCCGTCCGCCCCAGCCCTCGCGCCCGACGATGCCCCCGTGCCCGACCATGCCTCGGCCCCCACGCCCGGCTCTTCCGCCCTCGGCTCGGCTTCGGCGACCCCTGCCGGCTCCCCCGGTGCGGAGGTGTCCGCATGAGCCAGGACATCCGCGTACTGGTCGTCGAGGACGACCCCGTCGCCGCCGACGCGCACGCGCTCTACGCCGGGCGGGTGCCCGGGTTCGCCGTCGTCGGGGTCGCGCACTCGCGGGCCGCGGCCGTGCGCGTCCTCGACCGCCTGCCCGTCGACCTGATCCTGCTCGACCTGTACCTCCCCGACGGCCACGGACTGCACCTGCTGCGCTCGCTGCGCGCCGGCGGTCACTCCGCCGACGTCATCGCCGTCACCTCCGCCCGCGATCTCGCGATCGTCCGCGAAGGGGTGTCGCTCGGGGTCGTGCAGTACGTCCTGAAGCCGTTCACCTTCGCGACCCTGCGGGACCGGCTCACCCGGTACGCGGAGTTCCGCGCCACCGCCGGGGAGGCGGCCGGGCAGGACGAGGTGGACCGGGCCCTGGCGACCCTGCGCACGCCGCAGCCCGCCTCGCTGCCCAAGGGGCTGAGCGCCCCCACCCTGGAGGCCGTCACCCGTACCCTCCGGGACTCCCCGGACGGCCTGACGGCGGCCGAGGCCGGGGCGGCCGTCGGGATCTCCCGGATCACCGCGCGCCGCTATCTGGAGCACCTGGTCACGGACGGGCGGGCCGCGCGGGCCCCGCAGTACGGGCAGATCGGCCGGCCGGAACTGCAGTACCGGTGGATCACGACGATCGCCCGCTGAGCCGGACCTTGCCCGACCATCGGACACCACCCACCGGTCACCGAACGCGACGATGATCGATACGGATTGTTACCTGCCGGTTCCGACGTTTCTACGGACTCTGGCCTTGGGTGAACGCACCGTAGCCATTGGTCACGTTCCGCATCTACCGTGTCAGGGTGCAACCCTCCCCTCCCTCCCCACCCTTCAACGCCCTCGCCGCGCGTCGATTGCGCGAAGGCCTCGGTATGGCTCCGGGCCATGTCGCCTACGGCCTCCGCGCGCAGTACGGCCTCGCCGTCACCCCCGACACCGTCATCGCCTGGGAACGCGGCAGGCTCGCCCCGACCTCACAGGAGCTCACCGCGCTCGCCGGCGTCCTCTGGTGCGCCCCCGGCGAGCTGATCGCGGCCGCCACCACCCTGCGCGAGCACCGGATGGCCCGTGGCCTCGCCCCGGACGACCTGGCCCGGCGGGTGGGCCTCGACGCCCCCGGCTATCTGCGGATGGAGGAGTCGGGCCGCTGGCGCGGCAACGAACGCCAGACCGCCGCCCTCGCCCAGACCCTCGGCCTCGGGCCGCGCGCCCTGCTCACCGTGACGGGCAGGAACGACGACCTGGCCCAGCTGCTGCGGGACGCGGCCACGACCCGCTGGCAGGCGTACGTGCGCCCGGTCGTGAAGCTGCTGCCGATACAGAAGCGGACGCTGGAGTTCGCGCTGCAGCGGCTGCACACCGACTACCACGCGAAGATGGCGGCGACGAGCAGCTGGGGCGCCTCGGGCGACAGCGGGGACTCGGGCCGCGCCTACCTCGACGGAATCGTCGAGCGCTTCTGGGAGTTGGTCGGGTCGTAGGGTGTCGCTGTGAGACGACACATCGCCTTCGAGAACCTCCACAACTTCCGTGACCTGGGCGGCTATCGGACCGCCGACGGCGGAACCGTCCGCTGGGACGTCCTCTACCGTTCCGACTCCCTCGCCAAGTTGCGCGGCCCCGACCTGGACAGCTTCCAGGAGCTCGGCGTGGCCGCCGTGATCGACCTGCGCTACCCGTGGGAGATCTCGTCCAAGGGCCGTATGCCGGAGACTCCGGCGACCGAAGGCATCACCTGGCACAACCTGAGCATCGAGCACCGCCCGTACGACCAGGCGGAGATCGACCCGGACATCGACCCGTGGCGCTACCTCGCCGATCGGTTCGCCGAGGTCGCGGCCGACGGGGCGGTGGAGCTGCGCGAGGCTCTGGAGGTGATCGCGTCCGCGGAGGGGCCGCTCGTCTTCCACTGCGCCTCGGGGAAGGACCGTACGGGTCTGCTCGCCGCCGTGGTCCTCTCCCTCCTCGACGTCTCCGACGAGCAGATCCTCGACGACTTCGCACTGACCGAACTGGCCACGGAGCGGCTGATCGCCGACTGGCGCGCCGCCCACCCGGGGCGGGAGCTGCGCTGGCCCGGCTACGGCAGGGCGCCCGCGGAGATCATGCGGCTCTTCCTCGCGGACCTGCGGGCGGAGTACGGCTCGGTGTACGCGTACGTCACCGGGCACGTGGGCCTGGATCCGGCCGTGGTGGAGACTCTCCGCCGGCGCCTGGTGGAGCCGTCGGGCGCCTAGGCCGTTTCCTTCGGATCAGGTGGGCGCCGAGCCTCCAGGTCGTACGGATCAGGTGGGCGCAGAGCCCCCGGGTCGTACGGGCCGGATGGGCGCCGAGCCTCCAGGCCGTACGGACCGAGAGGGCGCCGAGCCTTCATCGCCCGGCGCCGGAGCACCCCGCTGGTCCACCGCCGGCCGGCTAGGTACGGCGGTCGAAGCTGAAGAGCTGGCCCCGGGCGTCCGGGCGGCAGGGTGCCTGGGCGAGCTTCGCCCACTCCGCCGTGCGGTCGCCCGTCACGGTCACGCAGGAGCCGGCCGTCGCCGAGTCCACGGGGACGATGCGGTAGCCCGTGGCGGGACTGCCGTGGGGCTCCAGGCGAAACCTTTCGACACGGGTCGGGTCGCCGCACTCCGAGTCCTCGAACGCGGCGTCCGCGACACGGCCGCCGGTGGGGATGCCGGAGCAGCCGGGGCCGTAGTCGGGGTGGTCGGAGACGATCCGCCAGGTGCCGGCGCCGAGATCCATGAGGGAGTAGCGCGGGACGTCGGCGCCCTCGCACGTCCGCTGGTGGATCTGGCCGCTGCGGCCGCCCCGTCGCTCGTTCAGGCAGAGGTCCGAGCCGATCACCCGTATCCGTACGTCCCCGGCGGCGGGCGCGATCGGGGTGCCGGCCGCCGCGCCGCCGGCGTCGCCGTCGCCGTCCTGGACGAGGGCGAAGACCACGCTGACCGCGGCGAGGACGAGACCGGTGACGGCGACGACCCCGACGAGTGTCCGGTACGTGCGCGACCGGGGGTGTGGAAGCTCGGCGGCCGGATCGGGATCGGGCGCGGTGGGCCACAGGGTGGAGGTCGCGTCCTCCGCGGAGGGCTCGCCGTCCGCTGCGGGGGCGTCGGTCCCGGAGGGCTCGTACACGCCCCGCGCGGCGAGCTCCTTGCGGACCGTCTGCCAGCCCTCCAGGGCTCCGGGGTCCACTCCGCAGGCGCGGACGAAGGTGGTCAGGAGCTCCTCGCGGGGGACGGTCGAGCGCGCGAGCATGTTGGCCACGGTCGAGCGGGGCAGGACGTCGCCGACGGCGGCGGCGCGGGCCGACAGCTCGCGGTAGGTCAGTCCGGACCGGTCCTTGAGCGCCTGGAGCTGCGCGATGAACGAGGCGGCGTCGGTGGCCTCTCGCGGGTCGGGCGCGCTGCGCCCGCCGGCGTAACCCTCGGTCATGCGTGCTCCCCGCCCCTCCCCCGGACAGGGTTGGGACATGTCCGGGACAGCCTCAAGCCTTGTTGATCGAGCCGTTCGACTCAAGAGTGGAAATAGGCAATTCCGGTCCGGGCCGGAATCGTCACGGGGGAAGCACGGGGGACAACGGGGGAACACGAAGGGCCCCGATCGTCCACGGGGGGGCGATCGGGGCCCTTCGACGTCCGAAGGGCGTCGGACGGGTGCCGGTACGGCGTCCGGACATCAGGACGGCGTCGGGACGAAGTCGGGACCGAGGTCCCGGCCGGTCGGGTCGGAAGACCGGCTCTCGGGAGACCCGGCCCCGGGGGCCGACACCCGGGAGACCGGCTCTCAGAAGACCGACTCGGCCTCGGACATCCGGTCCTCCGGGACGGTCTTCAGCTGCGTCACGGCCTCGGCCAGCGGCACCATCTCGACGCTCGTGCCGCGCAGCGCCGTCATCTTCCCGAACTCGCCCCGGTGCGCGGCCTCCACCGCGTGCCAGCCGAAGCGGGTCGCGAGCACCCGGTCGTACGCCGTCGGCGTGCCGCCGCGCTGGACGTGCCCGAGAATGACTGGCCGCGCCTCCTTGCCGAGACGACGCTCCAGCTCGACCGCGAGCCGGTTGCCGATGCCCTGGAAGCGCTCGTGGCCGTACTGGTCGATCTCGCCCTTCTTGTACTCCATGGAGCCCTCGGCGGGGTGGGCGCCTTCGGCGACGCAGATGACGGCGAACTTCTTGCCGCGGGCGAAGCGCTCCTCGACCATCTTGACGAGGTCGTCGACCTGGAAGGGGCGTTCGGGCAGGCAGATGCCGTGCGCGCCGCCGGCCATGCCGGACTCCAGCGCGATCCAGCCGGCGTGCCGGCCCATCACCTCGACGACCATCACGCGCTGGTGGGACTCGGCGGTGGTCTTGAGACGGTCTATGGCCTCCGTCGCCACGCCCACGGCGGTGTCGAAGCCGAAGGTGCGGTCGGTGGAGGAGATGTCGTTGTCGATCGTCTTCGGGACGCCCACCACGGGCATTCCGGCGTCGGCGAGCATCCGGGCGGCGGTCAGTGTGCCCTCGCCGCCGATCGGGATGAGCACGTCGATGCCGTGCAGCTTCGCCAACTCCTGTGCGGACTCGGCGGCTTCGGCCAGCCGGTTGCGCTCCAGGCGGGCGGAGCCGAGGATGGTGCCGCCGCGGGCGAGGATGCCGCTCACCGCGTTGAGATCGAGGGGCCGGTAGTGCCCGTCGAGGAGACCCTTGAACCCGTCCTCGAAGCCGATGACTTCGTCGCCGTGGCCGGTCAGGGCCCGGTGCACGACCGACCGGATCACTGCGTTCAAGCCGGGACAGTCGCCGCCTGCGGTGAGAACTCCGATGCGCATCGTGCCGTGTCTCCTGCTCGGTGAGTGGTACATGTGAGCTCTGTCGATTCTCCCACGCCCTGCAGTGCCCCCGCGCTCCCTGCTACTCCGCGGCACGGCCCCCTGGGGCCTTTCGTCCCCTTGTTGCAGGCCCTTCGCCCGGCGGGCGTCCTACCCACGCCCAGAGGTATTGTCAAGAGGGCATTGCCACCCTTGCGGGGTTTTTTGAACACACTCGGTTGACGAGACCGGGCGGACAGGACTGGACAGGAGACCACGGCGTGACGCGCAGCGTGTACGTGACCGGGATCGACCGCGGGGACGGCCGGCAGGTCGTCGAGCTGGGAGTCATGGAGCTCCTGACCCGCCAGGTGGACCGGGTGGGGGTGTTCCGGCCCCTGGTGCACGACGGCCCCGACCGTCTCTTCGATCTTCTGCGGGCCCGGTACCGGCTCTCCCAGGACGCGTCGACCGTCTACGGCATGGACTACCACGAGGCCTCCGCGCTCCAGGCCGAGCAGGGCACCGACGAGCTGGTCTCCCGGCTCGTCGACCGCTTCCACACGGTGGCCCGCGACTACGAAGTCGTACTCGTTCTGGGTACGGACTACTCGGCCACCCAGCTCCCCGACGAGTTGGCGCTCAACGCGCGTCTCGCCAACGAGTTCGGCGCCTCCGTGATACCGGTCGTCGGCGGCAAGGGCCAGCCCGCCGAATCCGTACGGGCGGAGACGCGCAACGCCTTCCGGGCGTACGACGGGCTCGGCTGCGACGTCCTCGCGATGGTCGTCAACCGGGTGGCGGGCGAGGACCGCGAGGCCATCGCCGAACGGCTCACGGCCCGGCTTCCCGTGCCCTGTTACGTGCTGCCCGACGATGCCTCGCTCGCCGCTCCCACCGTCGCCCAGATCGCCCACACGCTCGGCGCCTCGGTCGTGCTGGGCGACGACTCGGGCCTGGCCCGCAACGCCCTGGACTTCGTCTTCGGCGGCGCGATGCTGCCGAACTTCCTCAACGCCCTGACCCCCGGCTGCATGGTGGTCACCCCCGGGGACCGCGCCGACCTGGTGGTGGGCGCCCTCGCGGCCCACTCCGCCGGCACCCCGCCCATCGCCGGCGTCCTGCTCACCCTCAACGAGCGGCCCAGCGAGGAGATCCTGACCCTGGCCCACCGCCTCGCGCCCGGCACCCCGGTGCTTTCGGTCCCCGGCAACAGCTTCACCACGGCGACCGAACTGTTCTCCGTCGAGGGGAAGTTGAACGCCGCCACGCCCCGCAAGGCCGAGACGGCTCTCGGGCTCTTCGAGCGGCACGTGGACACCGCCGATCTACTGAAGCGGATCTCGGTGGCGCGCACCGGCCGGGTCACCCCGATGATGTTCGAGCACGACCTCCTGGAGCAGGCCCGCGCCGACCGCCGCCGCGTGGTCCTGCCCGAGGGCACCGAGGAGCGCGTACTGCGCGCCGCCGACGTCCTGCTGCGCCGTGACGTCTGCGACCTGACGCTGCTCGGCGACGTCGAGACCATCCGCAAGAGGGCCGCCGATCTCGGCATCGACCTCTCCTCCCCGTCGACCCAGCTGATCGACCCGCAGACCTCGGAGCTGCGCGACTCGTTCGCGGAGAAGTACGCCGAGCTGCGGGCCCACAAGGGCGTGACGGTGGAGCTGGCGTACGACGTCGTCTCCGACGTGAACTACTTCGGGACGCTGATGGTGCAGGAGGGCCTCGCCGACGGCATGGTCTCCGGTTCGGTGCACTCCACCGCCGCGACGATCCGCCCGGCCTTCGAGATCATCAAGACGAAGCCGGACGCCTCGATCGTCTCCTCGGTCTTCTTCATGTGCCTGGCCGACAAGGTGCTGGTGTACGGCGACTGCGCGGTCAACCCGGACCCGAACGCCGAGCAGCTCGCGGACATCGCCGTGCAGTCGGCGGCCACCGCGGCGCGCTTCGGCGTCGAGCCGCGGATCGCGATGCTGTCGTACTCCACCGGCACCTCGGGCTCGGGCGCGGACGTCGACAAGGTCCGCGAGGCGACGAAGCTGGTACGGGAGTCGCGCCCGGAGCTGCGGATCGAGGGGCCCATCCAGTACGACGCGGCCGTCGAGCCGTCCGTCGCCGCGACGAAGCTGCCGGGTTCGGAGGTGGCCGGGCAGGCGACCGTACTGATCTTCCCGGACCTCAACACCGGTAACAACACCTACAAGGCGGTGCAGCGTTCGGCCGGCGCCGTGGCCGTGGGCCCGGTGCTGCAGGGCCTGCGCAAGCCGGTGAACGACCTCTCGCGCGGCGCGCTCGTCAGCGACATCGTCAACACGGTCGCCATCACGGCGATCCAGTCCCAGGCTCAGGAGCTCCCCGCATGACCGGCACCGCCTCCGCCACGCGCGTTCTCGTCCTCAACTCCGGCTCCTCGTCGGTGAAGTACCAGCTCCTCGACATGAAGGGGCACTCCCGGCTCGCGGTCGGTCTGGTGGAGCGGATCGGCGAGGAGACCTCGCGTCTGGTCCACACGCCGCTGCAGGGAGGCGGCGGGGTCAAGCGCGAGAAGGTCGCTCCGATCGTCGATCACGCTGCCGCGCTGAAGGCGGTGGCCGAGGAGCTGGCGGCGGACGGGCTCGGTCTGGACTCCCCCGAACTGGCGGCGATCGGGCACCGGGTGGTGCACGGCGGGCTGCGGTTCACCGCCCCGACCGTGATCGACGACGAGGTGCTCGCCGAGATCGAGCGGCTCGTCCCGGTCGCGCCGCTGCACAACCCGGCGAACCTCACCGGCATCCGTACGGCGATGGCGCTGCGTCCCGACCTTCCGCAGGTCGCGGTCTTCGACACCGCCTTCCACACGACGATGCCGGAGTCGGCGGCCCGGTACGCGATCGACGTGGAGACCGCGGACGCGCACCGGATCCGGCGGTACGGCTTCCACGGCACCTCCCATGCCTATGTCTCGCGCGAGACGGCGAGGCTGCTCGGCAAGGCGCCCGAGGAGGTGAACGTGATCGTGCTGCACCTGGGCAACGGGGCTTCCGCCTCGGCCGTCCGGGGCGGGCGGTGCGTGGACACCTCGATGGGGCTGACGCCGCTGGAGGGCCTGGTCATGGGGACCCGTTCGGGCGACATCGACCCGGCGGTGACGTTCCACCTCAAGCGGGTGGCGGGGATGGACGAGAACGAGATCGACGTCCTGCTCAACAAGAAGTCGGGCCTGGTCGGACTCTGCGGCGACAACGACATGCGGGAGATCCGCCGCCGGATCGACGAGGGCGACGAGCGGGCCGCGCTCGCGTTCGACATCTACATCCACCGGCTGAAGAAGTACATCGGGGCGTACTACGCGGTACTCGGGAGGGTGGACGCGGTGGCGTTCACGGCGGGTGTCGGCGAGAACGCGGCTCCGGTGCGGGAAGCTGCGATCGCCGGTCTGGAGGAGCTGGGTCTGACGGTGGACGCCGATCTGAACGCCGTGCGGTCCGACGAGGCACGGATCGTCTCGCCGGAGTACGCGCGGGTGGCGGTGGCGGTGGTGCCGACGGACGAGGAGCTGGAGATCGCCCGTCAGGCCTTCGCTCTGGTGTGCGGGGAGCCGCTCGGAGGAGTGAACGCCTGAGCACCCTCGCGCCCATTTGTACTTTCCACCAGACGGAATATTCCGCAGCGAAACAAACCGATAGGATCCGCCTCATGCGCCGTTCCAAAATCGTCTGCACGCTGGGCCCCGCCGTCGACTCGTATGAGCAGCTGAAGGCTCTCATCGAGGCCGGTATGAACGTGGCCCGATTCAACATGAGCCACGGGACCCAGGCAGAGCACCAGGAGCGGTACGACCGTCTCCGCAGGGCGGTGGCGGACACCGGCCGCGCCGTGGGCGTGCTCGCCGACCTCCAGGGCCCCAAGATCCGTCTGGAGACCTTCGCGGAGGGTCCCGTCGAGCTGGTGCGCGGTGACGAGTTCACCATCACCACCGAGGACGTCCCCGGTGACAAGTCCATCTGCGGCACCACGTACAAGGGTCTGCCTGGTGACGTCTCCAAGGGCGACCAGGTCCTGATCAACGACGGCAACGTCGAGCTGCGCGTGGTCGAGGTCGAGGGCTCGCGGGTCAAGACCGTGGTCATCGAGGGCGGTGTCATCTCCGACCACAAGGGCATCAACCTGCCCGGTGCGGCGGTCAACGTCCCGGCCCTGTCCGAGAAGGACGTCGAGGACCTCCGCTTCGCCCTCCGCATGGGCTGCGACATGGTCGCCCTCTCCTTCGTCCGCAACGCCGACGACGTCAAGGACGTCCACAAGGTGATGGACGAGGAGGGCCGCCGGGTCCCGGTCATCGCCAAGGTGGAGAAGCCGCAGGCGGTGGAGAACATGGCGGACGTGGTCGCCGCCTTCGACGCCGTCATGGTGGCCCGCGGCGACCTCGCCGTGGAGTACCCGCTGGAGAAGGTCCCGATGGTGCAGAAGCGCCTCGTGGAGATGTGCCGTCGCAACGCCAAGCCGGTCATCGTCGCCACCCAGATGATGGAGTCGATGATCACCAACTCCCGCCCCACGCGCGCCGAGGCCTCCGACGTGGCCAACGCGATCCTGGACGGCGCGGACGCGGTCATGCTCTCGGCCGAGTCCTCCGTGGGCGCCTACCCGATCGAGACCGTGAAGACGATGTCGAAGATCGTCGCCGCGGCCGAGGAGGAGCTGCTCTCCAAGGGCCTGCAGCCGCTCGTGCCGGGCAAGAAGCCGCGCACGCAGGGCGGTTCGGTGGCCCGTGCGGCCTGCGAGATCGCGGACTTCCTGGGCGGCAAGGCGCTGATCGCCTTCACCCAGTCCGGCGACACCGCGCGCCGCCTCTCGCGCTACCGCACGATCCAGCCGATCCTGGCCTTCACCACGGACGAGTCCACCCGCAACCAGCTCACGCTGAGCTGGGGCGTGGAGTCCTTCCTCGTCCCGTTCGTGGAGACCACGGACGCGATGGTCGACATCGTCGACGCGGAGCTGCTGAAGCTCCAGCGCTACGGCGAGGGCGACACCATGGTCATCACGGCCGGCTCGCCCCCCGGCGTCCCGGGCACCACGAACATGGTCCGGGTGCACCACCTGGGCGGCGCAGAGCACGCGTGACACGCGCCGCCGGCCTCCTGGCATGACGAGGGCCCCCGTCCGGATCGGACGGGGGCCCTCGTCATGTGCGGCTCCCTGACGGGCTCTGTCACACGATCAGTTGGGCTCGACCGTGTTGCGCAGACCGGGGACGGTGAGCGTGCCGCCGAACTGACCGGCCTGGGTGACCTCGACGTCCGTGAAGATCGCGAACGGCACGTCGAGCGGCGGCGGGGTCTCCGGGCTGAAGGTGACCGGGATGATGCCGAAGAGGTTGCCCTTCAGCTTCTCCGTGTACATGGTCACCGTGCCGTTGCTCATGGTCGACGTGGAGCCCTTGTCGGACCGCACGTGCCCGGTGTAGCCCTTCGAGTGGACGGTGCGCTGGTGCAGGTCCTTGATGTCCACGCCGTCCTTCGCGGTGAACTTCAGGACCTTCTTGACCTTGCCACTGCCCGTCTTCACCTCGACGATGCCGTGGTACTTGAGGCCCTTCAGCGTGAGCCTCGTGCTGTTCAGGATCCACGGCTCGTCCGGGAGCAGCGGGACGCCCGGCTCCAGCTCCGCCGCCGCGAGCGCCTCGGGGTCGGGCTCGGGGCACGGGAAGCGCGGCTTGGCGCCCTCGGGTATGTCCTCGTCCTTCTTGGCGTCGAGGCCCTTGGCGTCTTCCGGCAGCTCCTCGACCTCGGCGCCGACCTTGGCGGCGGCCTCCTCGATCGCGGCCTTGGTCTTGTCGACGGGGGTCTCGGCCTGGGTGTCGGCCTTGTCCGCCGTGTCGGCCTTGTTCGCCGTGTCCGTCTTCGGAGCCGTCGTCGCCGGCTTCTCGCTCGCCGGAGCGGTCGGCGTCGGCGTGGTCGACGGCGTGGCCGTCGGCTCCGCGTCGGGCCCGTCGAACAGGTCCTTGATCTTGTCGCCGATTCCCAGCGGGTCGAGCGGGTTGACGCTCTTCGTCGCGGTGGGTGCGGGGGCCGGGGCCTGCTGCGCGTCGGCGTTCTGCTGCGTGGCGGCGCCCTGCTCCGTGCCGGCCGTCGCCGAGGGGCTGGACGTCGGCTTGGGCGACTCCTGCTCCTTGGTCTCCTCCGGCTTCGGCGAGGCGGACGCGCTCGCGGTCGGCTTCGGGCTCTCGGTCGCGGCGGGCTTCGTCGACTCCTCGGCCACCGGCTCGTCCGAGCGGGTCACGCACGGACCGGGTGCGAAGGGGATGTCCTTCTCGTCGGCGAGGGCGAGCTTGGGCGCCATGCCCATGCCCATGAGGACCGCGGTCGGCATGGCCGCCAGGGCCATCGCCTTGCCCGCGGGACCCTGGATCTTGTTCAGCAGGGACTTGCGGGGAGCCGCGTGCCGCGGACCCCTTCCTGCCAGAGTGGCGCCGTCCGCAGCCGTCGCCGACTGCGGCGACTGTGTTTCGTCACCCCGCACTGTTCCTCCCGCCGTTGGCGTCGATCGTCGTTTCGGTCGCCTGCGCGTCCTCCGCGGCACGCTGCTCCGGGACCGGGGCCTTCTCGAAGGCGACCGCCTGGGTCTCCTCCCGGGCCTCGGCTCCGTCCTGCTGACCGTCGTTCTCGTGCTCGCCCTGCAGGGCTTCCGCCTCGGCCGTCTCCTCCACCGGGACGCCGGGCGCCCAGGCGATCGACATCCCGCCGCCGATCAGGGAGAGCAGGAATCCGACGACGAGGCCGCCGAAGTTCGACACCGGGATGGAGACGAGCCCCAGCACGATGGCGGCGACGCCCGCGAACACCCGGACGATGGGCTGGAACCACATCGTCAGACCGAGCGTGATGAGCAGGACGCCGATGATCAGCGCACCGGCTCCGGCCGTGGTGGCGATGGCGATCGTCATGTTGCCGAGTCGCATGTCGCCGTACGGGAGATACGCGATCGGTACGCCACCGAGGATCGTGAGCAGGCCCGCCCAGAAGGGGCGCTCGCCCCGCCAGGTACGGAAACGGTTCTCGCTCGGGACTCCGCGGGAAGCAGTGGACTCGGCGCTCATGGAAAACAGCTCCCTGGAAGCGGTGTTGCGTAAGAAAGGTGGTGAACGGCGGTACGGACCGGAGCGGGCAGGGCCGTACGGAACGACCCCACCCGCCGGGTGCGTACTACTCGGTGAAGCACTCCTTGGGAGCGCCCGTGTGCAGCTTCAGCTTGAGGTCGGGAAGCTTGAAGGTGGCGGCGGTCGTCGCCCACGCCTTCTGCTTCACGTCCATCAGCTTGGCCGACTCGGCGCGCTGCGAGAAGCCGTACGGGTTGGCCGTGGTGCCGGGCTGGATGCCGGGCTTGCCGTCGGCCTTCGGGAGCTTGCCCGCGGCCACACCGATGTCGATGTTGCCGAACTCGGCGTCCGCGTCGAGCGACGAGACATCGAGGTAGATGTCCTTCGCGTACACGGGGTTCTTCGCGTCCGTACCGGCCCGCAGCTCCAGCGAGACGTTGCCGAGGAACGGCACGTTCGGCGTCACGACGGACTGGCACATGTTGGTGATCCAGGCCTCGGAGAAGCCAGAGACACCGACCGGCTGAGCGAACGGCTTGCCCTCGAGGTCCTTGCCCGAGACGACGTTGCCGTACTGGACGAAGTCCTTACCGACAAGGCTGTCGGCCTTAACCTTGAACTCCTGGCCGGAGATGCTGAAGGACGCGGCAAGCGCACCCTGAGCCAGGCCGACACCGATCGCGGCCGTCGCGGCCACACTCGGCACCATGACAACGGCGAACCGCTTCCATCTGGTCCCGCCACGAACCTGGGACTTCATGAGAATCCTCCTTCTCGGACGTACATCTCCGGATGGGCCCAGGGCCCGTCCTGGGATGGGAGAAGCGCTACGTCCTCGGGAAGGAGCGCCGAACATCGGGCGCGACCCGCGTCCGATTCACCGGCGATCACCCCCGAGCGACAACCACTGGCCACGCCTTGCGCGCAACCTCCTTGGACAGGCCCCGCCGGTGAAGGCAGGAACCCCCCTGTCCACGGTCGGCGCCACTGTCGCCGACCCACTCGGTGGGGACCCTCGCCGCGAACCCGGTTGGTTGCCGGGCTGGTGCGGTTTCGGACCGAGCGTCGCCGATCGTGGTCCATTACGGGCCGGGGCACAAGGGGGTTCGTTACCGGCTAGTAACGGGTGGATAACCACGCCACGACAGGGCGATGTCGCCCGGCCACACAGGGTGCAGTTCACCGGGGCCGTACATCAGGATGTTGAGGATGAAAGCCGGACAGAATGCCGGGTTCGATTTACTGCAAGTAACAGCGGCCGCGTTTACCAAGTTTTGGTAAAGCGCGGCCGCGAAATGTCACCGTGTCGCCAAATCGGCGCGATTCCGCGCGCCTGGAACGTGCCTAGAACAGCACCCGCGCGAGGGCCTGACGGGCCGCCGTGACCCGCGGGTCCTCGGGACCGATGACCTCGAAGAGCTCGAGCAGCCGCAGTCGCGCCGCGTCACGGTCGTCACCGGCAGTGAGCCGGACGGCGTCCACGAGCCGGCCGAAGGCGTCCTCGACGTGACCGCCCACCAGATCGAGATCCGCGGCGGCGATCTGCGCGGTGACGTCGGCCGGATTGTCGGCGGCGTTCTTGCGCACCGCCTGCGGGTCCATGTCCTGCACCCGGGCGAGCAGCTCGGCCTGGGCCAGGCCCAGCTTGGCCTCCGGGTGGCCGGGGTCGTCGGCGAGCACGTTCTTGTACGCCTGGACGGCGCCGGCCAGGTCACCGGCGTCGAGCGCCGACATCGCCGCCTCCAGCAGCGCGTCGTACGGACCGGCGGGCACCGGGGCCTGCGCGGCCTCGCCGAAGGCGTCGGCGTCCGGGTCGACGACGATGCCCGTGAGGCCGAAGCGCTCCTCGCCGACCTGGATCAGCTGGTCCAGGGTCTGCCGGATCTGGGCCTCGGGCGCCGCGCCCTGGAAGAGCGGCAGCGCCTGACCGGCGACCACCGCGAAAACGGCCGGAATTCCCTGGATGCCGAACTGCTGCATCAGCATCTGGTTGGCGTCGACGTCGACCTTCGCGAGGAGGAAGCGTCCGTTGTACTCGACGGCCAGCCGCTCCAGGAGCGGGCCGAGCTGCTTGCAGGGCTCGCACCACTCGGCCCAGAAGTCGATGACGACCGGAACCTCGGCGGAGCGCTGGAGGACATCACGCTCGAAGCCGGCCTCGTCGACATCGATCACCAGGGCAGAGGGGGAGACCGCCGCCACGCCACCCTGCCGGGCGGACTCGGCACGCGCCTGCTCCGCCTTCGCCTTGGCCTCTCCGGCCGCCTTCACCGCGGCGAGGTCGACGACGCCGCTCATGGACATGTTTCTGGGCTGCATGAGTACATCCTCCCCCTTCCGCGCGCGTGACCGGTACGTCATGGCTGAACCGTGCACCGGAGTGCACGGTTCGCGTTCTGTTTGCACCGGGTCCCCACCTGGTGCGTGTGGTTTGTCGCTCGGGCTGCTCAGAGCCTTTCGCTACGGGTCGTAGCGTAACTGTCCGGCCCGGCCCACGGCCAGATCTCCTCGGTGAACTGGCTCACATCACGCGCCTCTGGCGCAATACCTACCGGCGGGTATGGTCGATCTCCATGTGTAGCCGCACCAGTTCCCGCAGCCGTACCGGACGCCCCCGCAGCGTCGCGGCCGATGCCGCGATCCTCGAGGCGACCCGTGCCGCCCTGGTCGAACTGGGCTGGTCCAAGTTGACGATGGGCGATGTGGCCGGCCGGGCCGGGGTCGCCAAGACCACCCTGTACCGGCGCTGGGCGAGCAAGAACGAGCTGGTCGTGGACGCCGTCGCCGTCCTCTTCGACGAACTCGAACTCCCGGACCTCGGTTCCCTCCAGGCCGACATCGAGAACGTGGTGCTGCAGTTCGCCGCACTGCTCCAGCGGCCGGAGACCAAGACGGCGCTGATGGCGGTGGTGGCGGAGTCGACGCGCGACGAGCCGCTGCGCGAGCGCATCCGCAGCTCCATCGTCGACCGGCAGAAGCGGCTGGTTCTGGAGGGTCGCCAGCGCGCCCAGGCCCGCGGCGAACTCCCCACCGACCGGGACCCGGTGTCGATCGACGACACCGACGACCTGATCTTCGACGTGATCGCGGGCGCCGTGGTCCACCGCGCCCTGGTGAGCGCGGAACCGGTCGACGCGGCCTGGGTCCAGCGCTTCACCGCACTCCTGATCGGCGGCCTGGGCGCGGCGGCGGCCACACCCTAGGGTGACGGTCGTGACGATCACTCTGAACAGCGCCGTGCGCGCGCTTCTGGACGACATCAACCCGGCGATCCTGGGCACCGTCCATCCCGACGGCTCTCCGCAGACCTCGGTGGTCTGGGTGGCCAGGGACGGTGACGAGCTGGTGATCTCCAGCCAGGACGGCCGCCGCAAGATCAAGAACATCCGGGCCGATCCGCGGGTCAGCCTGATCGTGTACGACCGCAAGGACCCCCAGCTGTACGCCGAGATACGCGGCACGGCCACGGTCACCGAGGACGTGGGCCGGGCCGTCGCGGTCGCGATCGAGGAGCGCTACGAGGGTCCGGGCGCCGGCCAGGAGTACCTCGACCTGCCGCCGGAGGTGGTGCGGGTGGTCGTGCGGATCACGCCGACGAAGGTCGTCGGCACGGCCGCGTAGCGGCCGAAGCGGAAGGGGGGGGTCGGGGCGTACCCGACCCCCCCCGCACGGAACGCGAGTAACCCCGGGGGGGCCGGGAGATTGCCCACAACACGCCGAGCACGGCGGAGAAAGAGCCCAGG
>NZ_JBHTTQ010000031.1:0-8869 GCF_042794475.1 Streptomyces sp. NPDC056527 | reverse complement strand
TCTGTCGGGGGGCCTGTTTTTTTTTTTTTCCACCGGGGGGGGTGCGCACCCCCCCCCGTCGGGTGGGGGCCCGGCCCGCGGCGGGGCCGCCGCGGCGGGGGGGGTACGGGACTTCCCGTACCGCCCCTTCTCGTACGGCTAGAAGCCCGGGGGCTCCGTGTAGATGCCCCACTCCTCGCGGAGCACGTCGCAGATCTCGCCGAGGGTGGCCTCCGCGCGGACCGCGTCGAGCATCGGTCCGATCATGTTGGAGCCGTCGCGGGCCGCTGCCAGCATCGAGTCCAGGGCGGCGCGGACCTGGGCGTCGTCGCGGCGCTCCTTGCGCTCGCCGAGGACGCGGACCTGCTCCCACTCGACCTCGTGGCTGACCCGCAGGATCTCCAGGTCGCCGGTGACCGAGCCGTGGTGGACGTTGACGCCGACGACGCGCTTGTCGCCCTTCTCCAGGGACTGCTGGTACTGGAAGGCGGATTCGGCGATCTCGCCGGTGAACCAGCCGTCCTCGATGCCGCGCAGGATGCCCGAGGTGATCGGACCGATCGGGTGCTGCCCGTCCGGGTGGGCCCGGCGGCCGCGCTCCTTGATCTGGTCGAAGATCTTCTCGGCGTCGGCCTCGATCCGGTCGGTGAGCTGCTCGACGTACCAGGAGCCACCGAGCGGGTCGGCCACGTTGGCCACGCCCGTCTCCTCCATCAGCACCTGCTGCGTGCGCAGCGCGATCTCGGCGGCCTGCTCGCTGGGGAGCGCGAGGGTCTCGTCGAGGGCGTTGGTGTGCAGCGAGTTGGTGCCGCCGAGGACCGCGGAGAGCGCCTCGACCGCGGTCCGCACGACGTTGTTGTACGGCTGCTGGGCGGTGAGGGAGACACCGGCGGTCTGGGTGTGGAAGCGGAGCCACTGGGCCTTGTCGGTCTTGGCGCCGTAGACCTCCTTCATCCAGCGGGCCCAGATCCGGCGGGCGGCGCGGAACTTGGCGATCTCCTCGAAGAAGTCGAGGTGCGCGTCGAAGAAGAAGGAGAGACCGGGGGCGAAGACGTCGACGTCCAGACCGCGGGAGAGGCCGAGCTCGACGTAGCCGAAGCCGTCGGCGAGGGTGTACGCGAGCTCCTGCGCGGCCGTCGCCCCGGCCTCGCGGATGTGATAGCCGGAGACGGAGAGCGGCTTGTACGCGGGGATGCCCTGCGCGCAGTGCTCCATGAGGTCGCCGATGAGGCGCAGGTGCGGCTCGGGCTGGAAGAGCCACTCCTTCTGCGCGATGTACTCCTTGAAGATGTCGGTCTGGAGCGTGCCGTTGAGCACGGCCGGGTCGACACCCTGGCGCTCGGCGGCGACCAGGTACATGCAGAAGACGGGCACGGCGGGCCCGGAGATGGTCATCGAGGTGGTCACGTCGCCGAGCGGGATGTCCTTGAAGAGGACCTCCATGTCGGCGGCGGAGTCGATGGCGACGCCGCAGTGGCCGACCTCGCCGAGCGAGCGCGGGTCGTCGGAGTCGCGGCCCATGAGGGTGGGCATGTCGAAGGCGACCGAGAGCCCGCCGCCGCCGGCGGCCAGGATCATCTTGTACCGCTCGTTGGTCTGCTCGGCGTTGCCGAAGCCGGCGAACTGGCGGATGGTCCAGGTCCGGCCGCGGTAGCCCGTCGGGTGCAGACCGCGGGTGAAGGGGTACTCCCCGGGCCAGCCGATGCGCTCGAAGCCCTCGTAGGTGTCCCCGGGCCGCGGCCCGTAGACGGGCTCGACCGGGTCACCGGAGAGCGTCGTGAAGTCGGCGTCGCGCTTGCGGGCCTTGTCGTAGCGGGCCTGCCAGCGTCGGCGGCCTTCCTCGATCGCGTCAGCGTCCATGCTTCAAATTTACTAGGACGTCCTAGTAAATGTCGATGGGAAACCCCCGCACATCCGTGCGGGGGTGTGCCCTATGCCTTGACGGGGGCCGGCTGCGCGCCGCTGACCAGCGGAAGCGTCTCGCGGACGACCTTGCGCTCGACGAAGAACGCGGCGAACGGGATCGTCCCGGACAGCAGCACCCACAGGAGCTTGCCGAACGGCCACTTCGCCTTGGAGCCCAGGTCGAAGGCGAAGATCAGGTAGATGATGTAGAGGACACCGTGGGCCTGGGAGACCGCGAAGGTCACATCCTCGCCCGTGTCGAACCCGTACTTGAAGACCATGCAGGTGCACAGCACGAGCAGCATGACGGCGGTGATGTACGCCATCACGCGGTAACGGGTCAGCACGCTGGATTTCATGCCGTCGAGCGTAACGGCACGTTCCGGGCGATCTTCGGGCGGGCCCGGCTTCGGGTCAGCTCTCGTCGAAGTCGTGCGCGCTCACCCGGAGCGGGCGCAGCATCGCGAAGATCTCCGCGCACTCCTCGGCGTCGTAGACCCCGAGGCCGAAGTCCATCTCCATCAGGTCGCGGGTGGCCGCCTCGACCACCTCGCGGCCCTTCTCGGTGATGGAGGCGAGGGTTCCGCGGCCGTCGTTGGGGTTGGGCCGCTTGTCGACGAGACCGGACTTCACGAGCCGGTCCACGGTGTTCGTCACGGACGTGGGGTGGACCATCAGCCGCTCGCCGATCTTGGACATCGGCAGCTCACCGGCCTTGGAGAAGGTGAGCAGCACGAGGGCCTCGTAGCGCGCGAAGGTCAGCCCGTACGGCTTGACCACGGCGTCGACCTCCGCGAGCAGGATCTGGTGGGCGCGCATGATCGAGGTGATCGCGGCCATCGAGGGGGAGGGCCCCCAGCGGTTCTGCCAGAGCTCGTCGGCGCGGGCGATGGGGTCGAACGGGAGACTGAGCGGCTTCGGCACGCGTCGACCTTACCCACTGGTCACATGGTGGTCAGCCTCGTCTCGAACTTCGGTCGCACGGACCTCGGCGACGACCGCCAGGACGCAGACGGTACCGAGCACGCCCGCGCCGACGACCACGACGTGGACGGGCAGGAACTCGGCGGCGAGCCCGGCGCCGGCCATGCCGACACCCTGGATCGTCATCATGCCCGCGGTCATCAGCGTCATGGCCCGGCCGCGCTGCTCCTCGGGGACGGCGGCGACGAACCAGGCGTCGAGGCCGAGGGTGTACGCGCCGGTGGCACCGGCCAGGAGGAGGGCGACGGCGGCGAGGGCGATGCCGGGCTCGACGGCGTAGAGGAGGAAGGGCAGCATCCCCACGGCCACGAGCGGGACGACGATCCGCTCGCGGACCCGGGCGCTGAGGGCGGAGCCGGCGAAGAGCTCGCCCGCGATGGTGCCGACGGGCATCGCGCACATGAGGAGACCCAGGGCGGCGGTGGAGGCGCCGATCTCGCGGGCGTAGGGGGCGGCGAGGGCCTCGGGGGTGACGACGAAGAGGGGCGGGATCCAGAACAGGAGCATCAGCGCGCGGATCCGGCGGTCGCGCAGGACGCCCCAGGTGCCGCCGAGGCCCTGGCGCTCGGCGGTCGCCGCGCGGGCGGGGCGGTGGGCCGTGCCGAAGCGCAGCAGCAGCGCGGAGGCGAGGAACGTGACGGCGGTGATCGCGATGGCGCCGCGCGGCGGCACCACGGTGAGCAGCACGCCGCCGACTCCGAACCCGGCGAGCAGGGCGCTCTGCGAGACGATCCGGAGAAGGGAGCGGCCGAGCACGAAGAGGTCGCCCTCGCCGAGGATGTCGGCGAGGGTCGCCATCCGGGTCCCGTTGAAGACGGGCGCGACGGCGGCGACGGCGCACCGCAGCACGAGCAGCCCGGCGACCGGTGTCACGGGCGCGACCATCAGCGCGACGCACCCGGCGCAGACGAGATCGCAGACGACGAGCACACGGCGCGCGGGATACCGGTCGGCGACACCGGCGAGCAGGGTGCCGCCCAGCAGATAGGGCAGGAACCCGAGGGCGAAGGTGAGGGAGGAGAGCAGGGGCGACCCGGTGAGGTCGTAGACGAGCACGGTGAGCGCGATCTCGCTGACGACGACCCCGAGCAGCGAGAGCAGGTGCGCGACGAACACGGTCCTGAACTCCCGCACCGCGAACACGGCGCGGTAGCCGGGGGTGGCCGTCCGCCCGGGCGCATGGGCCGGGGCGGGTTCCGCGCGGGACGTGGAGGTGGTTCTCGGGTTCTCCTTCGGCATGGGGCGAGACTCACCGCGCCGCCACCCCCGTCCTAGACTTTCGGCTCCAGCCGAATCTCTCGTGGGGAGTCATGCCCTATCACCTTCGGTTCGGCGAGGCCGACCCCCTTCGGATCCGGTTCGCGCTCTCGCCGCTCTGGGAGACGCAGTCCGCGGTGCGGGTGCTCGCCCGGCCCCGGCAGCAGGGGTACCACCTGCCGTGGCTGCGGCGGATCCGCGGCGCGGCCGAGGGGATCGACCTCGGGCCGCTCCATCTGCTGATGCCCCGGCACGGGCACAGCCCGGACTTCCTCTATCCGCCGCCGCTCGGCCCCGCCGCCTCTTTCGAGGAGGAGATCGCGGCCGTGCGCGAGACCGATCCCGCCCTCGCCCTGGACGACTTCGCGCGTGCCCTCGCCGACACCCCCGGCGCCGCGGCGACCGCCGAGGGGCGGCGGATGCTCGCCGACCCCGCGGGGGCCGTCCAGCGGCTCGCCGATCTGCTCCAGGACGCCTGGGACGCCCTGATCGCGCCCGTGTGGCCCCGGCTGCGCGCCCTCCTCGAAGCCGATGTCGCCTACCACTCCCGCCGGCTCGCCGACGGCGGCCTGGAGCGTCTCCTCGGCGAGCTGCACCCCGGCTTCGACTGGGCCGCCGACAGCGCCACCCTCACCGTCGCCTACCGCGGCGAGCACGTCCGCGCCCTGGACGGGCAGGGCCTGGTCCTCATGCCGTCGGTCTTCACCTGGCCCGACGTCGTCAGCGGCTTCGATCCGCCCTGGCAGCCGACCGTCGTCTACCCGGCGCGCGGGATCGGCGGGCTGTGGACCGAGGCCCGCGACCGGACGCCCGACGCACTCGCCCGGCTGCTCGGCCGGGCCCGCGCGGACGTGCTGTGCGCCCTGGACGATCCGGCCGGCACGAGCGCGCTCGCGCACCGTCTCGGCCTCGCCCCCTCCTCCGTGTCGGCGCATCTGTCCGTACTGAAGGAGGCCGGCCTGCTGACCTCCCGCCGCTACGGCCACCAGGTGCTCTACGAGCGCACCCCGCTCGGCATCGCCCTGGCCGCCTCCGGCGGCGCGCACGACTGAGCCCCCGACCCCGAGGGGGCGGGGGCTCGGCCTCGGCGGCGGGTGTTCAGCCCTCCAGGTGGCGTTCCACGGTCGCGACCTTGGAGGAGAGTCCGTCCGTGACGCCCGGCCGGATGTCGGCCTTGAGGACGACGGAGACCCGGGGCGCCCGCGCCTCGACCGCGGCGACGGCGCGCTTGACCACGTCCATCACCTCGTCCCAGTCACCTTCGATCGAGGTGAACATCGCGTCGGTACGGTTCGGCAGCCCCGACTCCCGTACGACCCGGACGGCGTCGGCGACGTACTCGCCGACCTCCTCGCCGACTCCGAGCGGCGTGACCGAGAAGGCGACGATCACGCGTTCACCGTGCCCTCGCGGCGGGCGCGGGAGGCGATCACCGCGTCCTGGGCCTCGCGCTTGAGCTTGCGCTCGGCGAAGAAGCCGCCGAGGGGCAGCACGGAGAGCACGAAGTAGAGCGCCGCCGTCTTGACGTTCCACTTGGTGCGGTTCCAGGCGTCGAGCCAGAAGAGCACGTAGAGGATGAAGAGAACGCCGTGGATCGCGCCCATCACCGGCACCGCGTTGAACTCCGTCGTCCGCTTCAGTACGGAGCAGACCAGCAGAAGGAGGAAGGAGACGGCCTCCGGAGCGGAGACGAGTCGGAGGCGCTGGAGGGAGGAGGCGGTCTTGATGTCCACGGGGGTCACCTTCGGGTGGGAGGGGGCCGGTGATCTTGTGAATGGATGCACAAGCGTCGCCTCATTGTGGCACCCGACTTTGCTGTCCCTTTGTCCGGGGGCCCCGTAATCTCGCTCCGTGGCAACGTTTCGACTCCAAGGCAGCAAAGTGCTGGCCGTCGACATGACCGGTGACGCCGTCAAGGCGAAGAACGGCTCGATGGTCGCGTACGACGGCCAGATGGCCTTCAAGAAGATGTCCGGCGGCGGTGAGGGCCTGCGCGGCATGGTCACCCGTCGGCTCACCGGCGAGCAGATGGAGGTGATGGAGGTGAAGGGCCAGGGGACCTGCTGGTTCGCCGACCGCGCCTCCGAGATCAACCTCGTCTCCCTGCACGGCGACAAGCTCTACGTCGAGGCGAGCAATCTGCTCTGCACCGACGCGGGGCTGCGCACCGGCACGAGTTTCACCGGGCTGCGCGGCGGAGCGACCGGCAACGGTCTCTTCACGACGACGGTCGAGGGCACGGGCCAGGCGGCGATCATGTCGGACGGCCCGGCGGTGGTGCTCCGCGTGACACCGCAGTACCCGCTCTCCGTCGACCCCGGCGCGTACGTCGCCCACCAGGGCAACCTCCAGCAGAGCTTCCAGTCCGGTGTGACCTTCCGCACCTTCCTCGGCGAGGGCGGCGGCGAGGCGTTCCAGATCCGCTTCGAGGGCGACGGGCTCGTCTACGTCCAGCCGAGCGAGCGCAACACGGTGGGGGGTGACGTCTGATGCCGTTCCGCGAGATCAACTCGAAGATGGTCGAGGCCCAGGTGGTGCCGGGGCAGCGCATGTTCAGCCAGCGCGGCGCGATGCTTGCGTACCGCGGCGACGTCACTTTCACGCCGAACATCACCGGTGGCCAGGGCGGCGTGATGTCGATGATCGGTCGCCGGGTGGCGGGCGAGGCGACTCCGCTGATGACCGTCGAGGGCAACGGCACGGTGATGTTCGGGCATGGCGGCCACCACATCCAGGTGATCCGGCTGACCGGCGACACCCTCTTCGTCGAGGCCGACCGCCTCCTCGCCTTCGACGGCACCCTGGAGCAGGGCACGATGTTCATGGGCTCCCAGGGCGGCGTCATGGGCATGGTGCGCGGCCAGGTGACGGGCCAGGGGCTCTTCACGACGACGCTCAAGGGCCATGGCGCGGTCGCGGTCATGGCGCACGGCGGTGTGATCGAGCTGCCTATCACCCCCGGACGCGCGGTCCATGTGGACCCGCAGGCGTATGTCGCGCACCACGGCGACGTACGGAACAAGCTCTCCACCGCGCTGGGCTGGCGCGACATGGTGGGGCGGGGCTCGGGCGAGGCGTTCCAGCTGGAGCTGAGCGGCAGTGGTGCGGTGTACGTGCAGGCCTCGGAGGAGAAGCTGTGACCGGTCCCGTCGTCCTCGACCCGCACTCGCTCCCGTCCGACGACAACGTCAATCCGTACACCTTCTGCGTGGAGCTCAAGGGCTCCCAGTGGTTCCTGCAGAAGGGCAAGATGATCGCCTACTACGGGCGGATCGACTTCAACGGCATCGGCCATGGGCGGCTGGACCGCCTGGTCCGTACGTCGTTCCACTCGCCGCTCCATGCGAGCGACTGGGTGGTGGCGGAGGGCAGCGGCAAGATGCTGCTCGCCGACCGGGCCTTCGACGTGAACTCGTTCGACCTGGACGAGGGCAATCTGACGATCCGTTCCGGCAATCTGCTGGCGTACCAGCCGACGCTGGCGCTGAAGCAGTCGATCGTGCCGGGGTTCGTGACGCTGATCGGCACGGGCAAGTTCGTGGCGGCGTCGAACGGGCCGGTGGTCTTCATGGAGCCGCCCATGCGGGTGGATCCGCAGGCGCTGGTGGGCTGGGCGGACTGTCCGTCCCCGTGCCACCACTACGACCACGGCTATCTGACCGGCGTGATGGGCGGCGTACGGGCGCTGACGGGGATCGGCGGCACCTCGGGCGAGGAGCACCAGTTCGAGTTCGTGGGCGCGGGTACGGTACTGCTCCAGTCGACGGAGCTGCTGATGGCCGAACGGGCGATCGGTGAGACGCCGGCGCAGGCGGGGGTACCGGGTGGTCATGGACCGTTCGGTTCCGGCCATGGTCAGGGCGGATCCGTACCGCGCCTTCCCGGTCAGCTCGGAGACCTCCAACGTCGCTTCGGGCTGTAGCCGGTAGTCTGCGGAGTGTGACGTCATCGAACGGCGTCGGGCGCCGTTCGAATCTCCGCACCCGCGCGTCGGGGCTCCGGGTGCCCGGCGTCACATTCCCTCATTTCGTCCAGCATTCAACTTCTTAGGTAGAATCCATATATGGAGACCGAGACGGCCACCCCCTGGCTCAACGACGCCGAGCAGTGTGCATGGCGCACGTATCTGGACGTCAACAGGATGCTGACGTACCAGCTGGAGAAGGATCTCCAGCCCTTCGGCCTGACCATCAACGACTACGAGATTCTGGTGAATCTGTCGGAGTCGGCGGAACGGCGCCTGCGCATGAGCGACCTCGCGACCGCGACGCTGCAGTCCAAGAGCCGGCTCTCGCACCAGATCACCCGCATGGAGAACGCGGGGCTCGTGCGCCGTGAGAACTGCGAGTCGGACCGCCGCGGGCTGTACGCGGTCCTGACCGACCAGGGCATGGACACGATGCGGAAGGTGGCACCGCACCACGTCGAATCGGTACGCAAGCACTTCATCGACCAGCTCAGCTCCGAGGCGCTCGGCGACCTCCACGAGTCGCTGAAGCCGGTGGCGGAGCAGCTGCGGGGCCGCCGAGGCAAGCCCTAGCGGTCCTCCGGGAGCGGCAGGCGGAGTTCGGACAGAGCCCCGCCTGCGGGTGCTTCACGGACGGTGAGAGTGCCCCCGTGCCGCACGGCGACGTCCCGGGCGATGGCCGGCCCGAGCCCCGCGCCGCCCTCGCCACGGCTGCGTGCGTCGCCGGGGGGCCGGGACTGCGCGGCGCGCCGCCGGCCGGGCTGATGCCCGGCCGGC